>JAZBOM010000215.1:0-11722 GCA_036351205.1 Thermoleophilia bacterium
GCGCCGGTGAAGAGCAGCAGGCAGATCCAGGCCATCGTCGCCGAGCCGATCGTCTCGGCCTCGCTGAAGACCCCGGTGAACTGCAGCGTGCCGGTGGTCACGAAGATGAGGAACATGCCGAGCGTGAAGCCGAAGTCGCCGACGCGGTTGACGAGGAAGGCCTTCTTGCCCGCCTGGCTGGCGCTCTTCTTGCGGAACCAGAAGGCGATCAGCAGGTAGGAGCAGAGGCCCACGCCCTCCCAGGCGAGGAAGAGCAGGAGGAAGTTGTCGGCGAGGATCAGCACGAACATCGCGAACATGAACAGGTTGAGGTAGGCGAAGAACCGGTAGTAGCCCTCGTCGCCGTGCATGTAGCCGATCGAGTAGTAGTGCACGAGCATGCCGATGACGCCGACGACGACCAGCATGATGGCCGTCAGCGAGTCGACGTAGTAGCCCCACTCCACGGTGAATTGGCCGGCCGCGACCCAGGTGAAGAGACTGACCTCGAGCGGCTCCTCGGGGCGCTGGAAGAGCTGGGCGAAGACGATCAGGGCGAGCACGCACGACGCCGTGACGAGCGCCGTCGCCAGCAGGTGCGCCTGGCGGCCGAAGAAGCGCTTGCCGAGGAGCAGCGTGATCACGAAGCCGGCCAGCGGCAGCACCGGGATGAGGGCGATGATGGTGCTCACGCGGGCTGCTCCTGTGGGCGGTGCGCCTGTGGACGTGGCGGCACGGTCATCCCTTCATCTCGCTGAAGCTGTCGGCCTGCACGGTGCGGTGCGTGCGGTAGTTGGCCACGACGATGGCGAGCCCGATCGCGACCTCGGCCGCGGCGAGCGTGATGATGAAGAGCGCGAACATGACCCCCGCCGCCGGCGAGCCGCTGCGGAAGTTGGCGATCGCGACGAGGGCGATGTTGACCGCGTTGAGCATGAGCTCGAGGCTCATGACGATGAGGATCACGTTGCGCCGCGCGAGCACGCCGAAGGCGCCGATGCAGAAGAGCAGGATGCTGAGGGCGAGCCACCACTCGAGGGCGGTCATCGGCGCTCACCCCCCTCCTGCCGGGCGAGCAGGATCGCGCCGACCATCGCCGCGAGGAGCACCAGCGAGACCAGCTCGAAGGGCAGCACGTAGTAGTTGAAGATCAGCTTCGAGACCTCGCGCAGGCTCAGGTTGAGCGAGAGGTCGCCGACGCCGGCGACCTCCGAGCTCACGACGGCCGCGGCGACGATCAGCGCGCCGGCCACGGCGAGCGGCGCGGCGAAGGCGGTCTGGCGGTTGAAGAACAGGTTGTAGCGGCCGTGCTGGGCCTCGGTGAGCATGATCGCGAACATCACGACGATCGAGATCGCGCCGACGTAGACGAGGACCTGGATGATGGCGACCAGGGCCGAGTTGAGCAGCGCGTAGGCGAAGGCCACGCCGAGGAAGCAGAAGATCATCGCGACGGCGGAGTAGATGATCTTGCGGAACAGCACGACGCCGAGCCCGCAGGCGAGGATCCAGAAGGCGACGATGAAGAACAGCACCGGATGGAAGTCGCCGCCCGGCATCAGCCCTCCTTCTCGGCGTTGGCGCCGCCGTCGGCGGCGGTCTCGGCGGGCTTCGCGGCGGCCTTGCCGCCGCCGTTGCCGCCGCAGCCGCAGCCACAACCGTCGCCGTTGCCGCCGTCGCCGCGCACGAAGGCCTCGAGGTCGACCGGGTCGTCCTTGATCGGGTCCCAGGTCCAGCCCTGCCCGAGGACCGCGTCGCGGACGTGCGGCACCAGGTCGGGCAGCGTCTCGCGCAGGGGGTCGGCGGAGCGCGCCTCGCGCACGAAGAGCGACTGGCCGGCCATCGCCGTGCGGCTGAAGCCGGCGAGCTCGAAGAACTCGGTCTGCTCGAGGGCGTCGTACGGGCAGACCTCGACGCACTCGCCGCAGAACATGCAGCGGCTCTCGTCGAGGTCGTAGCTCGCCAGTACGCGCGGGTTGGTCTCGATCGACCCCGTCGGGCAGGTCTCGGCGCACTTGCCGCAGGAGACGCAACCGACCATCTGCAGGGGCATGTTGTCGGCGGTCGAGACGATCGTGTCGTAGCCGCGCCCCATGTTGTCGTAGCAGCTCGCCCCCACCTCGAGGCGGCAGACGCGCACGCAGCGGCCGCAATTGATGCAGCGGTTGGGCTCGCGCATGATGAAGTCGTGGCGGAAGTCGGCCTCGTAATCGTGCGCCGCGCCGCCGTGGAAGCGGTTGCTGAAGACCTCGTACTCGATGCTGTAGCGCTGCAGGTCGCAGCTGCCGTTGGCGGGGCAGTAGCAGTCGAGGCAGAGGTCGGCGCCGCGCACCGCCTCGTCCTCGGTGAAGCCGAGCTCGATCTGCTTGAAGTTGGTCTTGCGCTCCTCGGGCGAGAGCTTGGGCATCTCGGCCGGCGGCGACGGGTGCGAGACGTCGGTCGTCATGTCGATGAAGACCGGCGGGATCTCGGCCATGCGCTGGATCGTCGGGTCGAGGTCCTTCTTCGCCGAGAGGGCGTGGAAGAAGGGCGTCGCCTTGAGCTCGCGCAGGCTGGCCGAGACGGCGGCCATGTCCTCGCCGCGCAGGTACGCGTCGATGCTCCAGGCCGCCTTCTTGCCCTGGGCGATGGCCTGGATCACGGTCTGCGCGCCGAGCACGCAGTCGCCGCCGGCGAACACCTTGGGGTCGGCGGTCTGGAAGGTGAAGTCGTCGACCTCGATCGTGCGCCACTTGGTGCGCTTGACGCCCTGCTCCTCGCTGGTGCCGTCGAGCTTCGGGTACTGGCCGATCGCGGTGATGACCTGGTCGCACTCGACGACGAACTCGCTGCCCTCGACCGGCACCGGCCGGCGGCGGCCCGAGGCGTCGGGCTCGCCGAGCTCCATGCGCTGCATCTCGATGCCGGACACCTTGCCGGCCTCGTCGGTGAGCACGCGCAGCGGCGCGCAGAGCAGCTCGAGCTTGACGCCCTCCTCCTCGGCCTCGTCGACCTCGGTGTGGTGCGCCGGCATCTCCTTGCGCGAGCGGCGGTAGAGGCAGGTGACCTCCTTCGCCCCCTTGCGGATCGAGGTGCGGCAGGCGTCCATGGCGGTGAAGCCGCCGCCGATGACGGTGACCTTGTCGCCGACGTGGACGTCGCCGGTCACCTCGAGCTCGCCGAGGAAGTCGACCGCGGTGACCACGCCGTCGGCGTCCTCGCCCTCGATGCGCATGTCGTTGGAGTTGAAGGCGCCCATGGCGAGGAAGACGGCGTCGAAGCCCTGCTCGAAGAGGTCTTCGAGCTGGTAGTCGACGCCGAGGCGGGCCTCGGTCTGGAGCTCGACCCCGAGCCGCCAGAGCACGTTGAGCTCCTTCTCGAGGAGGTCGCGCGGCAGGCGGTAGCTGGGGATGCCGTAGCGCAGCATGCCGCCCGTCTTGGGCATCGCCTCGAAGATCTTGACGGCGTGGCCCTCGAGACGGGCGTAGAACGCGCAGGCGAGGCCGGCGGGGCCGCCGCCGACGACGGCGATGCGCTTGCCGCTGTCGGGCTTGGGCTCGACCGGCAGCAGCAGCTCGCCGGTCTGCTCCTCGTCGATGCACTGGTCGGCCATGAAGCGGTGCAGCCAGCAGATGGTGATCGGGTGCTCGACGAGCTGCCGCCGGCACGGGCCCTCGCAGGGGCGCGGGCAGACGCGGCCGAGGATCGCCGGGAAGGGCAGGTCCTCGCGCAGCTTGCGCACGCCGTTCTTGTAGTCCTTGTGGGCGATGTACTCGAGGAACTGCGGGATCTTGATGTGCGTCGGGCAGGCGTCGCGGCAGGGCGGCGTGCAGAACGAGTTGTGGTCCGAGAGCAGCAGCTCGAGGTAGAGGTGGCGCATCGCCCGCACGCGCTCGGTGTTGGTGCGCACGACCATCCCCTCGGTCGCCACCGTGGAGCAGCTGGGCAGGGTCTTGCGCGCACCCTCGACCTCGACCATGCAGATGCGGCAGGCGGCCGTGGCCGGCAGGCGCGGCTCGTAGCACAGCGTCGGGATGTGGATGCCGACGCGCTGCGCCGCCTCGAGGATCGTCTCACCGAGCTCGCAGACGACCTCCTGGTCGTCGATCGTCAGCGCGACCTGGTCGGGGCGCACGGTCTGCTTCGCGGTGAGGTCGTCGGCCGTCGTCGCCATACCCGTCACACCTCCGCCGTCTGGGCGATGCCCGAGCGGATCTTGACCGCGTCGAACTTGCAGACCTGACGGCAGGTGTCGCACTTGATGCAGCCGGCGACGTCGATGACGTGCGGCTGCTTCTTCTCGCCGGTGATCACGTTGGTCGGGCACTTCTTGGCGCACAGGGTGCAGCCGGTGCAGGCCTCGGGGTCGATGTAGTAGGTGATGAGGGCCTTGCACTTGCCCGCCGGGCAGCGCTTGTCGCGCACGTGCGCCTCGTACTCCTCGCGGAAGTACTTGAGGGTGGTCAGCACCGGGTTGGGCGCCGTGCCCCCGAGGGCGCAGAGCGTGCCGTCGATGATGTAGTGCGAGAGCTCCTCGAGCAGGTCGAGGTCCTCCTCGCGGCCGTCGCCGGCCATGATGCGGTCGAGGGTCTCGAGCATGCGCTTGGTGCCGAGGCGGCAGGGGACGCACTTGCCGCAGCTCTCGCGCTGGGTGAACTGGAGGAAGAAGCGCGCGAGGTCGACCATGCAGGTCTGGTCGTCGACGACGACCATGCCGCCGGAGCCGACGATGGCGCCGGTGGCGGCGAGGCTCTCGTAGTCGATCGGGGTGTCGAGCAGCGAGGCCGGCAGGCAGCCGCCCGAGGGGCCGCCGAGCTGCACGGCCTTGAACTCGCGGCCGTCCTTGATGCCCCCGCCGACGTCGAAGATGATGTGCCGCAGGGTCGAGCCCATCGGCACCTCGGCGAGGCCGCCGTTGACGATCTTGCCGGCCAGGCTGAAGGCCTTGGTGCCGCGGCTGCGCTCGGCACCGAGCGCGGCGTACGCCTCGGCGCCGTTGACGATGATCCAGGGGATGTTGGCCAGGGTCTCGACGTTGTTGATGTTGGTCGGCTTGCCCCAGAGCCCCGAGACCGCCGGGTAGGGCGGGCGCGTGCGCGGCATGCCGCGCTTGCCCTCGATCGAGGCGATCAGCGCCGTCTCCTCGCCGCAGACGAAGGCCCCGGCGCCGAGCTTGATGTGCAGGTGGAAGCTCCACCCGGAGCCGAAGCAGTCGTCGCCGAGGAAGCCGCGCGCCTCGGCGTCGGCGATCGCCTGGGTCAGACGCTTGACGGCGAGCGGGTACTCGGCGCGCACGTAGACGTAGCCCTCGTGTGCGCCGATGGCGTAGCTGCCGATCAGCAGGCCCTCGATGACGGCGTGCGGGTCGCCCTCGAGGATCGAGCAGTCCATGAACGCCCCGGGGTCGCCCTCGTCGGCGTTGCAGATGATGTACTTCTCGGCCCCCGGCGACTTGTGGGCGAACTCCCACTTGACCCCGGTGGGGAAGCCGGCGCCGCCGCGGCCGCGGATGCCCGAGTCGGTGACGTGCTCGATGATCCACTCGGGCGTCTTCTCGGTGAGGCAGGTGCGGGCGGCCTCGTAGCCGCCGCGCGCCAGGCACTCCTCGAGGCTCTCCGGGTCGATCACGCCGACGTTGCGCAGGGCGATGCGAGTCTGCTGCTTGTAGAAGCCGATCTCGTGCCAGTCGCGCACGGGCTCGCCGGTCGCGGGGTCCTTGTAGAGGAGCTTCTCGACCGGCGCCCCGCCCTTGAGGTGCTGCTCGACGACGGCGGCCACGTCGGTCGGCTTGAGGCCGCCGTAGAAGCTGTCGTCGCTGCAGACCACGACGGGGCTCTGCGAGCAGAGCCCGTGGCAGCCGATGATCGAGACGTCGACCGTGTCGCCGAGCCCGGCCGCCGCGACCTCTTCGACGAAGGCCTCGTAGACCGCCATGGAGCCGGCGAAGACGCAGGCGGTGCCGGCGCAGACGGTCACCTTGAAGCGGCCGTCGCCGGCCGGCTCGACCTTGACGTTGCGCGCCTCGGCTTGGGCGTCGGCCCGGGCCTCGCCCGCCGGGGCCTCGCCCCGAGCGTCGCCCTGGGCCTCGCCCGCCTGGGCGCCGGCCTGGGCCTCGCCCGCCTGGGCGCCGGCCTGGGCGTCGCCCGCCGGGGCCTCGCCCAAAGCGTCGCCCTCGGCGCCGCCCGCCGGCGCGGGCTGCGGCCTGTCGTCGTGTGTGGGTGTCGTGTGCTCGTCGCTCATGGCGCGGTCACCCCTTCACGGCGCCCACCTTCGCCATCGCGTCGCGGATGATCTTGCGGGTGCGGTCGGGAGTCAGGTTGCCGTAGGTGTCGTCGCCGATGCGCATCACCGGGGCCTGCGAGCAGGCGCCCATGCAGGCCACCGAGCTCAGGGTGAACAGCATGTCCTTGGTGGTCTTGCCTTCGTCCACCCCGAGCTCCTCCTCGAGGGCCGCCGTGATGAGCGGCGCGCCGGCCACGTGGCACGCGGTGCCGTGGCAGACGTCGATCACGTACTTGCCGATCGGCGAGAGGCGGAACTGGTTGTAGAAGCTGGCCACCCCGTAGATCTGCGAGAGGCTGACCCCCGTCTGGGTCGAGATCTCGTGGATCGCCGCCCGGGGCAGGTAGCCGTACTGCTCCTGCGTGTTCTGCATCACGGCGATCAGCCCGGTGCCGTGCTCGCGCCAGTCGTCGAGCACCGGCGTGAGGAGGCTCATGTCGACCGGCGGCTGCAGGTCGATGCGGGCGTCGGCGACGCGCGCCGCGTTGGGCAGCGGCAGCTCGTACTTGCTGTCGTAGTTGACGCGGATGACCTGGACCGGGCAGTTGGTCTCGCAGAGCGTGCAGGCGCGGCAGCGCGGCTCGCCGCTCACCGGGTCGATGACCACGCGGAAGAGGCCGCGGCTGCGCTCGGGCAGCGCCGGCCGCTCCTCGGGGTACTGCACGGTGATCGGCCTGCGCGGCAGGTGGCGGATCGTGGTGCGCATGGCCTTGAACATGCCGAGCATTACGAGCTCACCACCGGCACGCGCCCGCGCTCCCTGCGCAGGCGCCACTTGAGGACCGGGTCGAAGAGGCCCACGAAGACGATGATCGTGGCCCAGCTGAACACGGCCACGCCGAGGCGCCACTGGGGCACCCAGAGGATCGCCGCCGCCACACCGGCGATGTTGAACAGGCCGGCGGGGACGAGGACCTTCCAGGCGAAGCCCATGAGCTGGTCGACCTGGAGGCGGGGCAGCGAGAGCCGCACCCAGACCAGGCAGAAGACCAGCGCGTACGTCTTGATCATGAACCAGGCGAAGGGGACGATGGAGACGCCGCCGATCACGATGAGGTCCTCGAAGGGGCCGTGCCAGCCGCCGAGGAACAGGGCGACGGCGATCATCGACATGATCGTCATGCCGGCGTACTCGTTGAGGAAGAACATGCCGAAGCGCATGCCCGAGTACTCGGAGCCGTAGCCGGCGACCAGCTCGGACTCGGCCTCGGGCAGGTCGAAGGGGCCGCGGTTGAGCTCGGCGATGGCGGCGATCGCGTAGATCAGGAAGGTGAACGGGGCGTAGAAGACGAGCCAGCGGTAGTCGCTCTGCAGGTCGACCACCGTGTCGAGGCTGAGCGAGCTCGCGCAGAGGGCGACCGCGACCAGCGCGAGCAGCATGGGGATCTCGTAGGAGATCATCTGCGCGGCGGCGCGCAGCGCGCCGACCAGGGAGTACTTGTTGCGCGACGACCAGCCGCCGACGAGGATGGCCATCGTCGTGAACCCGGTGACGGCGACGATGTAGATGAGGCCGACGTCGAGATCGCGCGGCGTGAAGCCCTTGGTGTAGGGGATCACGAGCTGCACGGCGACGGCGCCGATCATCACCATGAGCGGCGCCAGCGTGAAGATGACCGGGTCGGCGAGCGCCGGGCGGAAGTCCTCCTTGCCCATCATCTTGAAGGCGTCGGCGATGCTCTGCAGCACGCCGTGCGGACCGGTGCGGTTGGGGCCGTGCCGGTCCTGCATGAAGGCGAGGGCGCGGCGCTCGAAGACGATGTTCACGAGCGCCGCGACGAACACCACCATGTAGGCGACGACGATCACGACGATCGCGCGCACGACCTCCCAGTACCAGGCCATCAGCGGTCGATCCCCCCGAGCACGAGGTCGATGCTGCCCGAGATCGCGACGGCGTCGGCGATCTTGTTGCCGGGCAGCAGCTTGCCGAAGATCTGCAGGTTGCAGAAGCAGGGGTCACGGTACTTGAGCCGGTACGGGTAGCGCGAGCCGTCGGAGACGACGTAGACGCCGTACTCGCCGCGGGGGTTCTCCTGCCCCACGTAGCACGAGCCCGGCGGCGGCTGGATCACGTAGGGCGGGCGCAGGCTGCCGATCTGCACGGGGCCGCGCGGCAGCATGTCGAGACACTGCTCGACGATCTTCACCGACTCGCGCATCTCGTCGATGCGCACCTGGTAGCGGTCGAGCACGTCGCCGTGCTCGCCGGTGCAGACTTCGAAGTCGAGCTCGGGGTAGACCGAGTAGGGCCGCGCCCGGCGCAGGTCGAGGTCGATGCCCGAGGCGCGCGCGTTGGGCCCGGTGATGCCGAAGTCGGCCACGTCCTGCTGGGTGATGACGCCCTTGCCCATGGTGCGCTGCAGGAAGATCGCGTTGTCGTTGACCAGCGACTCGTACTGGTCGATCAGCTTCGGCATGTCCTTCATCAGCGCGCGGCACTTCTCGACCCAGCCGTCGGGCAGGTCGTAGCGCACGCCGCCGAAGCGGAAGTAGTTGAACATCATGCGCGCGCCGCTCACCTCTTCGAGCAGGTCGAGGATGCGCTCGCGGTCGTTGAAGCAGTAGAAGACCATCGCCGTGCCCAGCGGCGAGAGGTCGGCGACGAAGGTGCCGACCGCGACCTGGTGGCTGGCGATGCGCATGAGCTCGCCGGTGATGACGCGGATGAACTCGGCGCGCCGCGTCGGGACGATGCCGGCGAGTTTCTCGACCGCCAGCACGTACGCCCACTCGCAGTTCATGCTGGCGACGTACTCGGTGCGGTCGACGATCGGGATGTACTGGTAGTAGGTGCGCTTCTCGGCGAGCTTCTCCTTGCAGCGGTGCAGGTAGCCGATGACGGGGATCACGTCGCGCACGAGCTCGCCGTCGAGGGTGACGACCAGGCGCAGCACGCCGTGGGTCGACGGGTGCTGCGGCCCCATGTTGACGATGACCTCGTTGAGCTCGAGGCCCTCGAGGTAGGAGCCCTTGCCGGCGGCGGTCGTCTCTTCGACCCGCCGGATGGCGAGCTTCATGGCCTCGTCGGGCTCGGCTGTCGCGAATTGGTCAAACATGCGGGTGGTTCTCGGCCCGGTCGACGTAGTCCTTGCGCAGCGGGTGGCCGATGAAGTCGTCCTTGAGCAGGATGCGGCGCAGGTCGGGGTGGCCCTTGAAGCGGATGCCCATCATGTCCCAGGCCTCGCGCTCGTGCCAGTCGGCCCCCGGCCACACGTCGGTGACCGAGTCGACCTCGGCCTTGCCGCGCGGCACCTCGACGTGCAGCTCGAGCCAGCTGTTGGTGTGCCAGGAGTAGAGGTGGTAGACCGCCTCGAGGTGGCGCACGTGGTCGACGGCGGCGATGAAGTTGAGCGTCTCGTAGCCGAGCTCGTGCGCCTTGAGGCGCTCGGCGAGGGCGTGGAGCCCGCCGCGCTCGACCGCGGCCACCAGCGTGTCGGGCTCCTGGACGCGGAGGTCGCCGAGCGCGTCGCCGAAGTCGGCGGCGAGCCGCGCGAAGAGCGCCTCGATCGTGATCTCGACCCTGCCTACCTCGCGTGCCATGAGCCTCGCCTCACCCCCGCTTCGCCGGCTCGGGGAGCTCGGGCACGAACTTGTACTGGCGGATGACCTTCTGCAGCTCGAGGAGCCCCTGGAAGAGGGCCTCGGGGCGCGGCGGGCAGCCGGGGATGTACACGTCGACGGGGACGACCTTGTCGACCCCGTTGACCACGTTGTAGCCGTCGTAGAAGGGCCCGCCGCTGGTCGCGCAGGCGCCCATGGAGACGACCCACTTTGGCTCCGACATCTGGTCGTAGAGGCGCTTGAGGACGGGGGCCATCTTCTCGTTGACGGTGCCGGCGACGATCATCAGGTCGCACTGGCGCGGCGTCGGCCGGAAGACCTCCATGCCGTAGCGCGCGACGTCGAAGCGCGCGAAGCCCGAGCTCAGCATCTCGATGGCGCAGCAGGCGAGGCCGTAGGTGAACGGGAAGACGGAGCGTGAGCGCGCCCAGGCGAAGATCAGGTCGGCGGTCGTCGTGATGACGTTGGGCTGCGAGAAGTCGCTGAGCTTGGGGTACTGGACCTTGAGACGGTCGGGCACCATGCCGGTGAGGTCGTCGCCTATGCCCAACTCAGGGCCCCCTTGCGCCACGCGTAGACCAGACCCCAGACGAGCACGCCGACGAAGATCATCATCTCGACGAACCCCGCGGTGCCGAGCTCGCGGAAGCTCAGCGCCCAGGGGAAGAGGAAGATCGCCTCGACCTCGAACACGAGGAAGTTCAGGGCGACGAGGTAGTACCGCACGGCGAACGGCGCCCACGGATTGCCGGCCATGGGGATGCCGCACTCGTAGGCCTGCAGCTTCTCGGGGCTCGGGTGGCGGGGGTTGATGAGCTTCGAGAACAGCAGGATCACGACGACAAGCGCCGCCCCGGCGAAAAGGAACGCCCAAACGTAGAGCCAACTGGTGAGGTGCGCGCTCGTCATGGGTTCAGCGATGGACGCGCGCCGAGCGCGGGAGGCGCGGCGGGAGTCGACCGCGGCGAATATATCAAAGCGTTTTCGCCGGGCGCAACTTGCCGTGCCGCACACCGTACCCCAGGCCGCTCCGCCCCGGCGATCGACCTTTGCAGGCATTTTCCCCGGGATCGTGGGCAAGGAGGGAGGCAAGGCGGCCGGTCTGGCCGGGCGGCGGGGGCGCGGCCGGCACACCCGAGCGGCGGGGGCTCGGCCGAGGGG
The DNA here is from genome assembly GCA_036351205.1 of Thermoleophilia bacterium. GTDB lineage: Bacteria > Actinomycetota > Thermoleophilia > UBA2241 > UBA2241 > UBA2241. The sequence continues at coordinate 10,966 of JAZBOM010000215.1, forward strand.
CGGGGGCTCGGCCGGGCGGAGGGGTGCGGCCGGCACGGCCGGGCGACGAGGGCGCGGCGGGGCGGCGAGGGCGCGGCCCGGGCGGCGTGGCGCGGCCGGGCGGCGTGGCGTGGCGTGGCCGACGCGGCAGGGGGCACAGCCCGCACGGCCGGGCCCCGCGATCCGGGGGCATACGGAGAAGCGTCGCAGGCTCGCGTTGACCGGCCGAACGTACGGCCCTACCATTGAAGTCCCGCGACGCAAGGGAGCCTCGTCACGTGCCGAACCTCGGCCCGACCGAACTCATCGTCATCCTGGTCATCGCGCTGCTGGTCTTCGGACCGAAGCGGCTGCCCGAGCTCGGGCGCAGCGTGGGCCGCGGGCTGCGCGAGTTCAAGAAGGCCCGCGACGAGGTGACCGGCGCGATCAAGCTCGAGACCAAGGACCTCGGCCTCGACGCCAAGGAGCTCGGTCTCGACGCCAAGGACCTCGGTCTCGACGCCAAGGACCTCGACCCCAACGCCCCGCTCACGCCGACGAAGCCGGCGGCTGGTGAGGCCGCCGCGCCGGCGGAGGCGGCGAGCACGGGCGCTCTGCTGGCCGGAGCCGCGGTCGCCGCGGCGCCGACGAACGGCGGCGGGGCCGCGGGGACGACCGCCGCGGCGGCCACCGAAGACGCCGAGACCACCGACGCCGGTGCCGCAGAGACCACAGCCGACGCCGCCGAGACCGACGCCGCCGAGCCCGACGCCGCCGAGACCGCCGCCGACGCCGTGGA
>JAZBOM010000216.1:0-4595 GCA_036351205.1 Thermoleophilia bacterium
CCCTCAGCGGCGTCGCCGTGGCCGTCGGCGACGGCGACGCCGAGGGGCTCGCCACGGCGACTGACGATGGCGGCGGGGTCGGGGCGGCCCCGAGATCGGGGTCGCCGAAGACCCCGCCCGCGCTCCACGCCCAGGCGCCGGCGGCAAGAGCCGCCACCAACGCCGCGACCGCCGCGATGCCGACGAGCCACCGCCGGCGGCTCCTCCCGGCGCTGCGATAGACGCGGAAGCGGTCGGGGCGGCGGAGGCCGTCGCTCATGCCGCCGCCCCCATCACCCGCTCTCCCCGGACCGCCGCACCCGCCGCCGCACCACGCTCCAGACGAGACCCATCTCCTCCACGTGCAGGAGCCTGGCGGCGCCCACGTAGGCGGCGCCGCTCACTGCGACCGCCAGCGTGAGGGCGGCGAGCACCTCGAAGAAGGTGTCGCCGACCACGCCGTCCAAGACCCACCACGTCACCGCCGCGACGGCGGCGAGGACCGCGGCGCAGGCCAGTGACTTGCCCACAGCCGCGCCGATCCGGCGGCCCTCCTCACTTCCGATCCGGTCCCTCAACAGATAGGCGAGCACGGCGGTGCTGAAGACCGACACCAGCGAGGTCGCCAGCCCGATGCCCGCCGTGCCCAGCGGCCCGATGAACACCAGGATGAGCCCCGCGTTCAGCACGAGGTTCGCCAGCCCCACGTAGAGCGGCAGCCACACGCGCTGCATGCTCTGGAAGCTGCGGTTGAACAGCATGTTGACGTTGGCGAAGGTCAGCCCGACCGCCAGCGCGATGAGGACGGAGGCGACGGCGGTCGTGTCGCCCGCCGAGAACGCCTGCCGCTGGAAGACGACGCGCACGATCGGTGCGGCCAGCACCACGAACCAGGCGACGAACGGCAGCGAGACGAAGACGGTCTGCCGGATGCCCGTCGAGAGCGTATCCCGGAAGCGCCCGGCGTCGTGCTGGGCGATGAACCGGGACAGCGACGGGAAGAGCACGGTCCCGATGGTGACGGCGAAGATGCCCTGCGGCAGTGTGTAGAGGCGGAAGGCGTAGTGCAGCTCGGCGGCGGCGCTGCTGCTCACGTACTGTGCGAAGTAGAGGTCGACGAGGGCGTTGAAGTTCACGATGCCGAGGGTGATGGCGATCGGCACCATCAGGCCGAGGACGCGCCGCAGGTGCGGGTCGCGGAAGTGGAAGTTGACGCGCAGCGGCTCGCCCATGGCGTGCATCGCCCAAGCCAGAAGCGCGAGCTCGGCGACCGTGCCGGCCAGGGTGCCCCAGGCGAGCGCCGGCACGCCCCACGAGGAGTGCCAGAGCGAGACGAAGACGATGATGACGAGGTTCCAGACGATGCTGACGACGGCGGGCATGACGAAGCGCTCATGGGCGAAGAGCACGCCCATGATCACCCCGGCCAGCGAGAGGACGAGGATCGTCGGGCCGACGATGCGCAGGTACTCGACGGCCGCGGCCGTTTCCGCAGCGGTCGTCGTGAGCTCGGGGTACACGGCGCGGACGATGGGTCCGGCGGCCGCGAGGAGCACGACGGTGGCCGCCCCCACGAGAACGAGCATGAAGCCGAGCAGCGCACCGGTGACCCGCCTCGCACGGCCGGTGTCGCCGGCGGTGATCAGGGCCACGAGGATGGGGACGAAGGCGGCGCTGATGGCGGCGTCGGCGAAGAGCTGGCGGATCACGTTGGGCACCGCCGACACCGACACAAAGGCGTTGTAGTCGGCGCCGACGCCGTAGACGCCGGCGACCAGCACCTCGCGGCCCAGACCGACCACCCGCGAGACGGCGGTCGCCGTGGCCATGAAGACGGCCGCCAGGGCCAGCCTGCGCGTGCGCTCGCTCACGGGCACGGCCCGCCCTCCGGGCCCGCCGCGCCATATGCCACGCCGTATCGCCTACCGTCGTTCGGTGCGTCGCTCGTCAACGAGCAGAGCCTCCCTGCTGCCGGCATGCCACGGGACGGCTTCGCGGCCCGCGCCCCGATACCTTGCCTGCGAGCACCCGAGCCGGACAGGCAGTCGCCCGGCCGACAGTCTGTCACGCGACGCCGGGAGCCCCAAGCCGGAGCGGATGCGCATGAAGTGTTGTCTGTTTGCGAAACTGACACCGCGCATCGGTCAAGACGTCACCCGGCGTTTCCGTTAAGAACGACGTACGGACCGGCCGTAGCCCCCGTTCCTTCCAACCTGGAGGAAGCCAATGCGTACGTTCTGGATCATCACCCTTGTCCTCGTCACCGTCCTCGTGATGGCGACCGCGGCGTCCGCCTCGGTCAGGGACAGCGTCGCCTCGCTCGTCGGCGACAGAAGCGGCGCCGCGGAAGACAGCGGCGACGGCGGCACGTTCACCGTCAAGGCCGTCAAGTCCGGCGACCAGCCCGAGACAAGCGATGGCTGGGCGGTCGAGACCGCCGGAGCGACCGCCAACGCCGGCGAGGACGACACCTACATCTTCCGCGCGAGCGGCTCAGAGGTCGGCGCAGACGTCGAGCCAGCTGCACAGGGCGACTGCGAAACGGTCCAGACGTTCGAGGGTCCTGATGGACCCGACGCCATGGACGGCGGCGAACTCGAGCCCAACGCGGGCGAGGACAGCACGAGCGCGGCGGTCAGCCCCGGCGCCAAGGCGAAGGGCCAGGCCGAGGAGACGGTGGCGGAGTGACGCCCGCCTGACGCTCCGCACCCTGTCAGCATGAGGGGGACGGGCGGCGGAGCCTCTCCCGGGAGAGGCTCCGCCGCCCGTTGTTGATGCCGTCGCGTCACGACCACGGCACGCTCTCACACGGCGGCGTCAGGACGCGTGTGTCCGGCGCTCCTTCTGCGGCGGCATCGCCGCGCCGAGAGGCACGGCGATCCACAAGGGTCACGGCAGCGGCAGACCCCGGCTGATCGCGTCCTTCACTTCTTCCATGCTCAGCTGACTGACGGTGATGATCCCGCGGTACGGACGGTCGAAGTCGAGGATCACGAAGAGCACCGCCGCGATGATGAACGAGAGGATCAAGCCTGCGACGAGGGAGCGGCCGCCCGTGAGGCCGGACGAATAGCCCATGACCCCCAAGGTGAGCACGGCGACCCCGAAGATCATGACGATGATCGACTCCGGGACGTGGTTGCGGAGCCCCGCGTCCCGCCGCGCCGCCGAGTCGATCATCTCGTTGAGCGCCTCCATATACAGCCCTGTGGTGACGGCGCGGGGATCCTCTTCGGCGACGCCGACGCCGAGCGCCCAGAGCTCGTCCTGCAGCTCCCTCTCCTGGACAAGAAGGTCGTGGGCGCCGGCCAGGTACCAGTCGGGGCGGGCCAGCTCGAGACGGGTCTCGACGTAGCGCCCGAAGAGCTCCTCTGCGGCGACGCGCTCCCGCGCCGGCAGGAACGAGGCGCGCAGGTGCGCGGTACCGATCGCGTTCGCCTCGTCGACCACCGCCGCCTTGCGCGTCTCGAACCGGGAGACCGCCATCGACACACTGAACGCGAGCAGCAGGCCCAGCAGCGCAGCTGCGGCCGCCTGGACCGCACCGAGATGCTCCCTCTTGGCGACGCCCGACGCGGTACCTCGCCGGCCGAGGCGATAGCCGACCTCCGCCGCGACGAGACACACTGCGATGACGATCAGCGTCGCCAGCCAGGCGCTAACGCTGAAGAGGACCGATGGCGCTCCCACGCGCGGCCACCCCCATCCATTCGCCGACGACCCGCCCACTGCAGCGACCGGGCGCCGAATCGAGATAGACATCTTCTCGCACTTCGTGCCTTACGGGTAGCCGGGCTCGACAGGCCCGACACGGTGCATGGGGCCGACGTGAGCGCCGCCCCGTCCGCGGCACCACAACGCCTGCGCGACCGCATGTTCCCGGGGCCGCAACGGTGTACGGTTCGCGACATGGACGACGCCCTCGCCCTCATCCCCGGCTATCAGGAAGGCCCGCGCATCGCGGCGGTCGTCGAGCGCGCCCGGGCCCACCTGCCGGTCGTCGTCGTCGACGACGGGTCGACCGACGACACGGCCACGCAGGCCGAGACCGCCGGCGCGACCGTCCTACGCCAGGTCCCCAACGCCGGGAAGGGTGCCGCGCTGAGGATGGGCTTCCGCCACGCGCTCGAACACGGTGCCGCGGCGGTCGTGACCCTCGACGCCGACGGGCAGCACGACCCGGCCGAGATCCCCGCCTTCCTCGCCGCCTTCCGCGAGACGCGCCCCGCGCTCGTCCTCGGCTGCCGCGACTTCGCCGGCATGCCGCCGCTGCGGCGGCTCTCCAACACCCTCGGCACCTGGGTGTTCTCGGCCGCCGTCGGGCGTCGCGTGGCCGACAACCAGTCCGGCTACCGGCTCGTCGGCCGGCGGCTGATGACGGCGCTGCTCGACAGCGACGAGTCCGGCTTCGAGTTCGAGGTCGAGATGATCGCCCGCTGCATCGCCCTCGGCCTGCCGTTCGCGGAGGTGCCGATCCGCACGATCTACGCCGGCGAGCCGAGCCACATCCGCAACTGGCAGCACGTCACGCAGTTCCTCCGCGTGAGCGGCAAGGCCGGGCGGAGCGTCAGACGCGGCTGAGCGGCACCCCGACCGCGGCGCCGGCTAGCACTCCG
>JAZBOM010000217.1:0-5776 GCA_036351205.1 Thermoleophilia bacterium
GCGGGTGCAGAAACTGAAGCCGCGACACGGGCGCCGACTGCCGCCGACGATACGGGCGCCGCTGACGAAGCGGGTGCCGCCGACGATACGGGTGCCGCCGACGATACGGGTGCCGCTGACGAAGCGGGCGCCGATACGGAAGATCTGACGGAGGCGCCGAGCGCCGATCGAGAGACCGTCGCCGAGGCCGAGCTCGCGACGGAAGCGCCGGAGGCCGCAGCGGGCGAACGCCCGGCAGAGCCGCGGCCGCGCCGCATGGTCCCACTGTCCGACATCATCGTCACGACGAGCCGCAAGATGGTCGACCTCGACGATCCCGAGGTGCGCCGCATGCTCACCGAGCTGGTGCGCTACGAGATCGACCAGGCGTCCGAGTTCTCCGCCGCGGGCCAGACGGTCGACGCGATCCTGCAGTTGACCGAGGCCGAGAAGGTCAGCCGCACGCTGGGTATGGACGAGACGGCGGCGCGCATCAAGACGATGATGCGCGAACTGCGGGACTGACGCAGCCCCACCGAGGCCGGCGCCGCTAGTTCGTCAGGCTCTGGAGCGGCGCCGGTATGCGCCCCCCACGCCCCACGAAGGCGTCGTTGCCGGCCGCGCTGACCGGCATCACCGGGGCTTCGCCGAAGAGGCCGCCGAGCGTCACCCACTCACCGACCTTCTTACCGTACGCGGGGATGAGCCGGGCGCCCGTCGTCTTCGAGTTGATCATGCCGATCGCCATGACGTCGGCGATCATGCCGGCGAGGGCGTTGCGGCCGATGTCGCCGGGCACGACGATCATGTCGAGCCCAAGCGAGCACACGGCGGTCATCGCCTCGAGCTTCTCGATCGTGAGCGCTCCGCTCGCCGCCGCGCGGGCCATGGCTGCGTCCTCGCTCACGGGGATGAAGGCGCCCGAGAGCCCGCCGGTGGACGAGGTGGCCATCGTGCCGCCCTTCTTGACGGCGTCGTTCAGCATCGCGAGCGCCGCCGTCGTGCCGGGCGCGCCCGGCTGCTCGAGCCCCATGGCCTGGAGGATCTCGGCGATCGAGTCACCGACCGCCGGAGTCGGCGCCAGCGAGAGGTCGATGATGCCCATCTGCGCGTCGAGCATCTGCGACGCCTCGCGGGCGACGAGCTCGCCGACGCGGGTGATCTTGAAGGTCGTGCGCTTGATCAGGTCGGCGAGCTCGATGAGCGAGGCGTCCGGGTGGTTCGCGACCATCGTGCGGACGACGCCCGGCCCCGAGATCGCCACGTTGATGCTCACCTCGGGCTCGCCGCTGCCGTGCAGGGCGCCGGCCATGAACGGGTTGTCCTCGGGTACGTTGCAGAACACGACGAGCTTGGCGCAGCCGATCGAGTCGTGCGCCGCCGTCCGCTTGGCGAGCGCGAGTACGACGTCGGCCATGCGCACCACGGCGTCCATGTTGATGCCGGCGCGGGTGGAGGCGACGTTCACCGAGGAGCACACGCGGCCGGTGCCGCCGATCGCCTCGGGGATCGCCTCGATCAGGGCCGCATCGCTCCTCGTGAAACCCTTCTGCACGAGAGCGCTGAAGCCGCCGATGAAGTCGATGCCGACCTCTTCGGCGGCGGCGTCGAGCGCGTGCGCGACCTCGACGAGGTCGGCGGGGTCGTCGCTGCCGACGACCTCGGCGATCGGGGTCAGCGAGACGCGGCGATTGACGATGGGGATGCCGTACTTCTCCTGCAGCTCGTGGGCGACGTCGACGAGACGGCCGGCGCGGCGCACGACCTTGGCGTGGATGCGCTCGGCCGTGCGGCGCGCCTCGCGCTCGGCGCAGTCGTCGAGCGAGATCCCCATCGTGATGGCGCGCACGTCGAGGTTCTCCGAGCGGATCATGCCGACGGTCTCGAGGATCTCCTCGGCGGTGATGAAGACCACGCGGTCGCCTCTCAGACGCGGTGCATGAAGCGGAAGATGTTCTCGTGCTGCACGTGGATCTGCAGCCCGATGCGCTCGCCCGTCGCCTCGAGCGCCTCCTTGAGTTGCGCCATCGTCGTCTCGCTCTGGTCGAACGAGACGAACATGATCATCGTGAACATGCCGTTGGCGACGGTCTGACTGACGTCGTCGATGTTGGCGTCCTGCTCGGCGATGGTCGTCGCGACCTGGGCCAGCAGCCCGTGGCTGTCGGGGCCCAGGGCGGTGACGATGACCGTGGTCCGCATGCGAGGCTCCAGTCGAGGGAACGGGCGCGAAGTATACTATAGGCGACCGTCGCTCACGCTCGTTCCCGGCCCGCGACCCGCCACCTGCCCCCAGGACACACTTGACGCCTGCGACCTACCCAGACCCGACAGCCGCTGCCGACCGCGGAGGGGCGCCCACTCCCGACGCGGAGCCGGCGGCAGCCATCCCCGCGGCGCCGGCCGCCTCGCACGAGGAGGAGCCGGCGGGCGTACCGACCGGAGAGACGGCACGGCCGTCGCGGCTCGCCCGGCTCGACGAAGCCGACCGGCGGGTCTCCCGCCGCGTCGCCGTCGTGTGGCCGCACCCCGCCTGGTTCACGCGGCCCCTCGGGCTCCTCTCGCGCTCGGCGAACCACGGCATCCTGTGGTACGGCCTCAGCCTGCTGCCGTGGCTGGCCGGCCACGCGCGGCCTCTCGCCGCCTACCTCTACGTCGCCGTGCCGGTCACCCTCGTCGAGGTCCTCGGCTTCGGCATCAAGAGCGTCGTCCGCCGGCGGCGGCCGACCGTGGCCGACCCCGATCTGCCGGAGCAGATCCGGCGGCCGATCACGCCGTCCTTCCCCTCCTCCCACGCCAGCATGGCGGTCGTCGGCACGATGACGATGGGGGCCATGTACCCGGCCTGGGTGCCGGCGCTCCTCGTGCTCACCGCAGTGCTGTGCTTCAGTCGCGTGTACCTCGGCGTGCACTACCTCGGCGACGTCGCCGGCGGTCTCGTCTGGGGGCTCCTCTTCGGCATCGCCACCCTGTGGCTCGTCGGGCCGCCGCTGTGAGCAGGGATCCTCACACGACACCCCATGGCGGCCGCCCTCGGCGGCACGCCGTCCTCGCGGCACTTGCGCTGGTCGCCCTGAGCCTCCTTGCCGCCCTCGGCGCCGCCGGCTGCGACCAGCCCTCGTACGACTCGCGCGCCTCCCAGGACGTAGCGGCCTCCGACCACGGCCTCCTCGCCGCGACCGAGACCGTCCAGTTCGCGCGTCGCGTCGGCCCCCGCCCGACGGGGAGCTGGGGCGACATCGACGCGCGAGCCTTCGTCACCCTCGCCTTCCAGCAGCTCGGCTACCCGACGCGGGTGCAGGAGTTCCTCGTGGGAGACCCTGCGGACCACCTGCTCTCGGCCAACATCATCGTCACGAAGGAGGGGACCTCGGGCACGACCATCGTCATCGGGGCGCACTACGACACCTTGCCGGGGTCGCAGGGCGCGACGGACAACGCCACCGGCATCGGCCTGCTGCTCGAGATGGCCGGTCGCCTGCGTGAGGTCGAGACGCCGAGCACGATCGTCTTCGTCGCCTTCGGCGCCCACTGGCAACGAGCCGCCGGGGCGTCGTTCTTCGTCGAGCGCCTGGAGGATTTCGAGCGCGACGCCCTGCTCGGCATGATCGACCTCGACGCGGTGGCCGGCGGCGCGGAGCTCGTCGCCTACGGCCCCGAGGGCGACGCCGCCTGGATGAGGAGCGCGCTCGCGATCGCCGCCGGGCGCAGTGACGTGACGCTGACCGAAGCCGTCGCTGTGGCCGGCGGCGAGCACGGCGCCTTCGCCGCGGCCGGGATCCCGTACGCGGGGCTCGTGAGCGCCGACGACGTGGCCGACGGGCGAGTCGAGACGGAGCGACCGACCGCCGTCGCCGGCAGCCCGCGCGACACGGTGCGCCGCCTGCTCGCCGGCGACACCGGGCTGCTCGAGCGGCAGCTCGGCGACGGCGCGCGCCTGCTCGAGGAACTGCTGACCAGCACACTGGAGCCGCCGACATGAGACTGGGGATCGTCGGGCTGCCGAACGTGGGCAAGACCACGCTCTTCAACGCCCTGACCCACGGCCACGCTGCCGCCACCGCCTACGCGTACACCTCAGCCGAGTCGAACCGCGGCGTCGTCAGCGTGCCCGACGACCGCCTCGACCGCCTCGACGAGGTCCTGCAGACCCCGAAGAAGGTGTATGCCACGATCGACGTCGTCGACATCCCCGGGCTCGCCGAGGGCGCCTCGCAGGGCGAGGGTCTCGGGGCGCGCTTCGTCGCCGACATCCGCGGCGTCGACGCCGTCGCCCACGTCGTGCGCTGCTACCAGCACCCCGAGATCGCCGGCGCCGACGGCGCCGTCGACCCCCGCGCCGACGTCGAGCTGGTCGAGACCGAGCTCGTGCTCAGCGACCTCGAGCTGGTCGAACGGCGCACGGACAAGACGGTCAAAGCCGCACGCAGCGGGGACAAGGCGGCGCAGAAGGAGCTGACGACCCTCGAGGGGCTCGCCGCCGCCCTGCGCGACGGCACCCGGGCGCGCGGCGTCGCCCGCGAGCACGAGGACGAGGCGCTCTACCGCGAGCTCGCCCTGGTGAGCGACCGCCCCGTGCTCTTCGTGCTCAACATCGACGACGAGGCGACGCCCGGCGAAGCCATGCAGGAGCACGCCGCCTTCGTCGCCTGGGCGCAGGAGCGCGGCGACGACGTGGTCGCCGTCGCCGCGCGGCTCGAGGCCGAGCTCGCCGACCTCGACCCCGACGAGGCCGACGCCTTCCGCGCCGAGCTCGGCGTCGAGACCGGCGCCGTCGAGGTCGTGCTGCGCGCGGCCTACGACGTGCTCGGCTACCTCACCTTCTTCACCGGCGACTTCAAGTCGAGCGAGTCGCGCGCCTGGCAGCTGCCGCAGGGCTCGACGGCGCGCCAGGCCGCGGGCCGCATCCACTCCGACATCGAGCGCGGCTTCGTGCGCGCCCAGGTCGTGCAGATCGACGACCTCCTGGCCTGCGGCTCCTTCGCCGCCGCCCGCGAGAAGGCGCAGCTGCGCACCGAGGGCAAGGACTACGTCGTCCGCGACGGCGACGTGATCCACTTCATGCACACGGCCTGAGCGCGGCGTCGACGCGGCGTGGCCGGCGTGCCGCCGGCTGACCGCCCGGCGTGCGCTGCGGCCGGCGCCGGGCGCGCCGGTCCGCGGACCGAGGCGGAACGAGCGAGGGGCGGCCGGTGGCAGTGCCACCGGCCGCCCCTCGCGGACCTTCGTATGGAGCCTCGGTCAGGCGCTCTTCACCTTCGTCCAGGCCATCTGATAGGCGCTCGCGAACTCGCCGAGGTCTTCGAGCTCCTCCGACCGCGCCATGTCCTCGTCGCTCGGGGTGAGGATGAGCGCGAACGGGTCGGTGAAGTCGCGCGACGCCGGCACCGCCGACAGGTACCACACCCAGCTCGCGTTCTGGCCGGCGACCTCGGGGTCGAGCAGGTAGTTCATGAACAGGTGGCCACCGTAGCGGCTGGCCGCCGACGTGGGCATGGACATGGCGTCGGTCCAGCGGACGAAGCCCTCGGAGGGCAGCACCCAGTCGACCATGTCCTGGTAGTCCTCGCCGCCCAGCGCGTCGATGGCCATGAGCACGTCGCCGTCCCAGCACATGACGTAGGGGATGCCCTGGACGATGGCGCGCTTCATGTTGACCGAGTCGTAAGTGCTGACCAGCGGCTTCTGGTCGATGAGCTTCTGCGTCGCTTCGTCGAGCTCGGCCTGGTCCTTCGTGTTGGCCGAGTAGCCCAGCGACAGCAGGCCCATGCCGAGGCACTCGCGCTCGTCGTCGAGC
>JAZBOM010000218.1:0-3507 GCA_036351205.1 Thermoleophilia bacterium
GGCGTCGATGCGGTTGGTCGGGGCGAAGGCGGCGCAGTCGAGGATCACATCCCAGCCCAGGGCGCGGGCCGGTGCGACCCACTCGAGCGGGTGTTGAGCCCCGCTGAAGTTGGACTGTGCCGGGTAGGCGAAGAGCTTGGGACCGTCGCCCCCGGCGCCGTGGAGAGCGAGGAGGACCTGCGTCTCGTCGAGACGCAGGTCCTCCTCGCGCACCGGGATGTAGGAGACCGCAGCCCCCTTGCGCGTCGCGAACTCGCGGATGCCGTTGACCGAGTTGTGGTTGTCGTAGCTCAGGAGGTAGACGCCGCCGGGCGCGAACGGGTACGCCTCACCGACCAGCTTGAGCGCGGCGCTGGCGTTGGCGGTGAAGACGATCTCGAACTCGTCTTCGGGAGCGTTGAAGAAGCGGCGGACGGCGCTGCGCGCCTCGGTGGCGAGCTCGGTGGCCGCGAGCGCCGTCGGGCTCTGCGAGTGCGGGTTGCCGTACACACCGTCGCGCAGCAGCTCGAGGTGGCGCCGGAGCTGAGACTCCGCGTAGAGGCCGGCGCCCGTGTAGTCGAGATAGGTGTGGCCGAGGCGGTCGAGACGCTCGTACTCGGTCGCACGCAGGGCATCGATCGCCGAGGCGTCGTAGGCGGGGAATCGCTGGAGGAAGTCGGTCAGGGCGGCGGCCGGCTGCGCCGCGCCGCCCCCCTGCCCGACTGCGTCGCGGGAGTGGTCGGGCACGGTGTGGAAGACATCCGGACTGACCGGCGGCTCAGCGCCGCCGGCGCAGGAGCAGGAGCGGCGCGCCGTCGCGGTCGAGCTCGCCGGCGGCGGCGAAGTCGAGCTTCTCGAGCACCCGCAGGGCAGCGGCGTTGCCGGGCCGCACGAGGGCGGCGACGCTCTCGCGGTCCAGCGAGGTGAGCGCCAGGCCCGTCAGCGCCCTGGCGATCTCGGTCGCGTAGCCACAGCGGCGGGCCTCGGGGGCGACGGCGAACTCGAGCTCGACGACGCGCTTCTCGGCGAACGCCGCGGTGACGTCATCGCCGGCGTCGACAAGGCCGGCGCGGCCGACGAAGAGCCGTGCGGCGCCGGTATCGTCGGCCGCACGCGCGTGCTTCTCGTACAGCGCGAAGAGCCCGTACCCGTACATGTGCCAGTGCGGGGCGACGACCGCCGTCACCCACTCGCTCAGGCCGTCGCTCGTCGCGGGGTCGCCGATCCACTCGGTGACGGCCGGGTCCGCGTGCAGGCGCTCGAGGTCGGCGAGGTGGCGCTCCTCGACGCGCTGCGCCAAGAGACGCGCGGTGCGGAAGACCTCGGGCAAGGCGCGGATCACGCGGCCGGCCTCCGGGACTCGGGCAGGGCGCGGATCACTCCGCCGCCTTCTCGCAGCTCGCCTCGTCCACGCACCGCTGTATCGGGCTCGCCTGCTGGGGCAGCACGCGCGTGCGCACCTCGTCGGCGATGGCGCCGACGATACAGTCGAGCGCCGCGTCGCCGCGGTCCTTGCCGCGCTGGCGCACGCTCACCGTGTGCTCCGCCTGCTCGCGGTCGCCGACCACGAGCACGTACGGCACCTTCTGAAGCTGCGTCTCGCGGATGCGCTTGCCCAGTGACTCGGGGCGGTCGTCGACCTCGACCCAGAGGTCGACGCCGACCTGGCGCGCGGCCGCGACCGCGGCCATGCGCACGGCGTGCGCGTAGGTCGCGTGGCGGTCGGAGATCGGCACGACGACGACCTGGGTCGGCGCCAGCCAGGTCGGCAGGTTGCCGCCGTAGTGCTCGAGGAGGATGCCCATGAAGCGCTCGATGCTGCCCAGCAGGGCGCGGTGGATCATGACCGGCCGATGCTCTTCGTTGTCGGCCCCCGTGTAGCTGATGTCGAGGCGCTCCGGCATGGCGAAGTCGACCTGGATCGTGCCGCACTGCCAGGTCCTCCCCATGACGTCCCTGATGTGGAAGTCGATCTTGGGGCCGTAGAAGGCGCCGTCGCCGGGGTTCAGCTGGTACTCGGTCTTCTCGCTCTCGAGCACTCGGGTGAGCACGCCCTCGGCCGCGGCCCACATCTCGTCGGAGCCGATGCTCTTCTCGGGCCGCGTGCTGAGCTCGATCCGCACGTCGGTGAAGCCGAAGGCGGCGTAGATGTGGAGCATGAAGTGGAGGACGCCGCGGACCTCGTCCTCGAGCTGCTCGGGGGTGCAGTAGATGTGGGCGTCGTCCTGGGTGAAGTAGCGCACGCGGAAGAGCCCGTGGAGGACGCCGGAGAGCTCGTGGCGGTGCACCTGGCCGAGCTCGGCGTAGCGCAGCGGCAGCTCGCGGTAGGAGCGCCGGCGGCTCTTGTAGACCAGCAGGCCGCCGGGGCAGTTCATGGGCTTCACCGCGTACGGATTGCCGTCGATCTCGGTGAAGTACATGTTGTCCTTGTAGTTGTCCCAGTGGCCGGAGCGCTCCCAGAGCTCGCGGCGCAGGATCTGCGGGGTGCGCAGCTCCTCGTAGCCGGCGTGCACGTGCTCGGCGCGCCAGTAGTCGATCATCGCGTTCCACAGGCGCATGCCCTTGGCGTGGAAGAAGGGAAAGCCGGGGCCCTCCTCGTGGAAGCTGAAGAGGTCGAGGTCGCGTCCCAGGCGGCGGTGGTCGCGCTGGCGGGCGAGCTCGAGCTGGTGCAGGTGCTGCTCGAGCTCCTTCTTCGAGGGGAAGGCGACGCCGTAGATGCGGGTGAGCATCACGTTGCGCTCGTCGCCGCGCCAGTAGGCGCCGGCGATGCTGGTGAGCTTGAACGTGTCCTTGCCGAGGCGCCCGGTGCTGGGCAGGTGGGGCCCGCGGCAGAGGTCGGTGAACTCGCCCTGTGTGTAGACGCTGATCGTGGGGACGGGGGCGTCTTCGGCCGCGGCCGCGGAGACGAGGTCCTCGATGAGCTCGACCTTGAAGGGCTGGTCGAGAGCGAGCGGGAGGCCGGCGGCCGAGGTACCGTCGCCGCCGGCCCCGAACACGGCGAGCGCCTCGTCGACCGGCAGCTCGGCGCGCACCGTCACGTGGTCCTCGGCGACGATCCTCGCCATCTCGGCCTCGACGCGCGCGAGGTCGTCCTCGCTGATGGAGTCGGGGAGCTGGAAGTCGTAGTAGAAGCCGTTCTCGATGGCCGGGCCGATGGAGTACTTGGCGCCCGGCCACAGCCGCAGCACCGCCTGCGCCATGACGTGCGAGGCGGTGTGACGCAGCACCTCGAGCGACTCGGGGTCGTCGGCCTTGAGCGTGACGATGGCGAGCGTGTCGCCCTCGCGCAAAGGCGCGGTGAGGTCGACGAGGCGCGGCTCGGCTGCGGCGGGTGTCACGCGCCCCGCGATCGCGGCCTTCGCCAGTCGCGGGCCGATCGCCGCCGCGGCGTCGGCCACGGTCGCGCCGTCGTCAAGCTCGAGCGGGGAGCCGTCGGGGAGGGTGACGTGCAGGGTCATCTGGCCGGTCCTTTCGTGAGGCGCGCCCACGTACACGTGCGGGGGCTGTTGGCCCGGTCAGTCTAGCAGA
>JAZBOM010000219.1:0-2185 GCA_036351205.1 Thermoleophilia bacterium
ACGGCGTATTCGGAGGTCGTCGAGCCCACGGAGTCGACGACCCTGATCCACCACGGGTTGCCGGCCGTGTCGTAGCGCGCGAGCGAGCCGCACGTGTCGCCGTCGAGGTCCACGGCGCCTCCGGCGAGGACGACGAAGCTGTCGCGGATGGCGATGTCGTTCGCCCACTCGTCCCGGTTCTCGCCGGCGTCGGTACGCTTCACCCAGAGGCGTGTGCCGTCGGGGCGGTACTTGACGAGGACGTAGTCGCGGCCGGTCAGCGACTGATTGACGAAGCCGGCGGCGTAGATGTTGCCGGCGCCGTCCCGCGCGAGGGCGTTGCCCTGGTCCCAGCCGCCGGCGCTGCCGGCCACGTACTTCTTCCACACCAGGACGCCGGTCTTCGAGTACTTGGCGACGAAGAGGTCCTGGTTGCCGTTGCGCACGAGGGTCCCGGTGATGAAGACCTCGCCGGTAGGGGTGACCAGCACGTCGCGCCCCTCGGAGCTGAGCGAGTCATCGACCAGGAGGCGGCGCACCCACAGCCGCGTGCCTGAGCTGGACCAGGCGATGGTGAGGACGTCCCACGCGCCGCCGGTCGGCCGGCAGCGGCCGGTCGTGACGATGATGCCGGCCTTGCTCGTGGCGACGGCGAGCGCCTGCTCGTCGTTGTGGGCGACCGAGTCGAAAGTGCGCACCCAGGCTCGGGAGCCATCCGGCCTGTGCCTGAGAAGCACGACGTCGTAGCCGTGAGTGAGGTGGGATGCCTTGCCGGCGGCGTAGGTCGCCCCATCGGGGGCCGTCGCCGCCGCGTTCAGCTCGATGCTGTTCTGGTCCACGCCGAGGTAGGTGTCTTCCCAGAGCAGCGGGAGCGGCGGAGGCGAGGCCGACGCCACCGGGGCGGCGAACAGGGCGGTGGCGCCGAGTGTGACCAAGGCGCCGGCCAGAAGGACGGCGGCGACGAAGACGCCCGCGAGAAGCGCGCGTGCGCTCCGCGGTCTTGGACATGGCGACATGACGGTCATCGGAACTCCCATTCGGAGAGGTCACGGCGCACCCTGGCACCATCACGGTCGATGCGACGGGTGCGTTGTGGAGGAGGCGGAACGAGGGCGGGTGCCCCGCAGGCGGCGGCCCCCGCCCTCGTTCCGCAGTTCACGTCAGGGCTCCGTGTGCCCTCAGTACGTCCAGATGTGGACGTACTGGTCATAGTTGCTGCCGTTGTACTGCCGGCCGACGACGGCGACCGACAGGCCGCTCACCGCCAGGGCGCCGAACGAGCGGTCGTAGCCGTTGCCGTCGTAGTCGTACATCCAGCCGCCGCCGCCCGGGAGCACGCTGGAGCGGAACGTCCTGATGTTCGGATTGACCGAGACGTTGTCGTACGGCCCGGCGATGTAGACGCCGCCGTACGAGTCGGTGGCGACGGCCTCCCAGCTGTCGTAGCCGGCGGTGGTCTCCCACGATGCGGACTGAAGCCCGCCGTACGGGAGCCACGCCACCCACATGGGGTCGCTCTCGTCCTTCGACCCAACGGCGAAGACCTTGCCGTCCGACGCCACGGCGATGTCCCTGGCACTCTCCCAGGTCGCATCGTTGCCGGCCGTGAAGTACTCGAACACGGTCCTGGTCCCTGCTGCGCTGTAGCGCAGGACGACGGCGTCGTACGACGTCGTCGCGCTCTGAATGATGCCGCCGACGTAGACCCCGCCGCTGGGGCAGCGCGCGATCGCCCAGCAGGTGCCGCCCAGGTCGTCGAAGCCCCTGTACTTGCGGCTCCAGAGCTTGGCTCCGGTCGGAGAGAGCTTCACGGTGAAGAAGCCCAACACGGCGTCCTGCTGCGTGTGGCCGGTGACGTAGATGTTGTTGCTGCTGTCGACCACCATCTCGGTCGGGGTGTCGTTGGTGAGCGCCGACCCGTCGTAGGTCCAGGTCCACTTCTTGTCGCCGGCCGGGGTGTACTTGCGCACGACCCAGCTCGTGCGGCCTGCCGCGTTCTCTGTCGTGCCGCAGACGATGGCGTTGCCGTTGCCGTCGATCACCACGTCGGTGGCCTCGTCGTCCATCTTCGCCGCGCCGGCGTAGCGCTTCGCCCACTTGAAGGCGCCGGTGAGGCTCGACCAGCGCATGACGATGAGGTCGAGGTTGTTGCTCGAGTTGCGCGTCGCGCCCGCGCTGTACACGTAGCTGCCTCGCGCGGCGACCG
>JAZBOM010000220.1:0-2882 GCA_036351205.1 Thermoleophilia bacterium
CGCAGGCGCCCGAGCCCGCCACGCCTTTCTACGGTCGCGACGAGTGCGACCTCGCCGTGGTGGGCGCGGGCCTGACCGGGGTGTGGACCGCCCTGCTCGCCAAGGAGCACGACCCCGATCGCGACGTCGTGCTCCTCGAGGGCGGCCGCGTCGGCTGGCAGGCCTCCGGACGCAACGGCGGCTTCTGCATGGCCACGCTGACGCACGGCGTCAACAACGGTCTCACTCACTTCCCCGAAGAGCTGGAGACGCTGGACCGGCTCGGCCTCGAGAACCTGGACGAGGTGGAGCGTGCCGTCGCCCGCTACGGCATCGACTGCGACTGGCGGCGGTCGGGTGAGATCGGCGTGGCCATCGCCCCCTGGCAGGTCGATGAGCTTGCCTCCACCCGCGACCGGATGGTGGCCGCCGGCCAGAACGTCGAGTGGCTGGACGGTCCCGCCATGCGGGCGGAGATCGCCTCGCCGACGTACCTGGCCGGCCTCTGGAGCAAAGACGGCTGCGCGATGGTCGACCCGGCGCGGCTGGTCTGGGGATTGGCCCGCGCCGCCCGCGACCTCGGGGTGCGCCTCTACGAGCACACTGGCGTCGAGAAGCTTGAACGACGGGGGGCCGGCCTGCTGCTGACGACCCCCGACGGCCGCCTCGCCGCACGCCGCGTCATGCTGGCCACCAACGCGTGCCCGGCTCTGCTCCCGGCCATGCGCCGCCGCGTCGTACCCGTGTACGACCAGGCCCTCATGACCGAGCCGCTGAGCGACGAGCAGTGGGCCACCGTCGGCTGGCCGAGGTACCAGGGCGTCGGCGACGCCGCCAACCGTTTCCACTACTACCGGCGCACGGCCGACGGCCGCATCCTGTGGGGGGGCTACGACGCCGTCTACCACTACGGCAGCGGCATGAAGTCGGAGTTCGAGCAGCGACCGCAGACGTTCGAGAAGCTCGCCGCCCACTTCTTCACGACCTTCCCGCAGCTCGCCGGGGTGCGCTTCACGCATGCCTGGGGGGGCGCGGTCGACACCTGCACTCGCCTCTGCCAGTTCTGGGGGACGGCCCACGGCGGCCGGGTCGCCTATGCGCTCGGCTACACCGGCAACGGTGTCGGCGAGTCTCGTTTCGGCGCGCTGGTCGGGCTGCAGCTCCTGGATGGAGACGGCGGCGAGCTCACCGGGCTGAAGCTCACGACGACGCAGCCGATGGCGTGGCCGCCCGAACCCCTGCGCCTGGCCGTCGTCGGCGCGACGTCGTGGTCGCTCGGTCGTGCCGATGCACAGGAAGGACGTCGCAACCTGTGGTTGCGCACGCTCGACCGCCTGGGCCTCGGGTTCGACTCCTGAGCCCGGCTGCCGCGGGGCTGAGACTGGACCGCCTTGGCCGGGAGAGCCGCCCGGCCGTCAGCGAGTTCGGCGGTAGTACCGGCGTGCGGCACGGACTCCTGCAGCCATCGGAAGCCATGGTGAGGACCGACAGAAGGAGCTGATCCTGATGACGAGGCTGCAGGCGAGTCTTCTCAGCGCCGCGGAGCGCGACACGCTGCACGAGCAGACGGTGACCGTGCTGGAGGAGGTCGGCGTCGCCTACAACACGCCGGCGGCCATGGACCTGCTCGAGGGGACGGGGGCCGTGCTCGACCGCGAGCGCCTCACCGCGCGGCTGCCACGCGAACTGGTCCATCGCTGCCTCGAGACGACGCCGCGGAAGTTGCTGCTCGCCGCCCGCGACCCCGCCCACGACGTGGTGCTGGGGGACGGCAGCCTGACCTTCACCACGGACGGCACGGTGACCTACGTCGTCGACGATGAGAGCGGCGAGCGTCACGAAGCGTCCGTCGCGGATCTGCGCACCCTGATGCCCTTGTTCGACGCTCTGCCCAACGCCGACTACGTGTGGCCCATCGTCTCGGCCCGCGACCTGGACCCGCTGACGGCCAACCTCGAGATCGAGGCCATCTCGTTCCGCTCCTGTGCCAAGCACGTGCAGGACGAGGTGCGGAGTCCCGAGTTCGTCGCGCCGCTCCTCGACATGATCGCCGCCGTCGGCGGCGCGCCGGTGGCCGAGCGACCGGTGTTCTCGACGATCAACTGCACCCTCGCGCCGCTCGCCCACGACGGCCCGATGACGGACGCCAGCATCGCCCTGGCGCGCGCCGGCATGCCGGTCGTCATCATGCCGCTGCCGCTGATGGGCACCACGGCGCCGATCACGGTGGCGGGGGCGACCGTCGTCGCGATGGCCGAGCTGCTCTCGGCGGTGGTGCTCTTCCAGCTCGCGGCGCCCGGCTGCCCGCTCATCGCCGCGCCGGTGCCGGCGGCCGCCGACCTGCGCAGCGGGCTCTTCCTCTCCGCTTCGCCCGAGGCGAGAGCCGCGACGCTGGCCGGCGTGGAGATGGCCAAACGGCACTACGGCCTGCCCACCCAGGGTATCGGCATCGGCGGCGACGCCAAGGCGCCCGACTTCCAGGACGGCATCGAGGCCGGAGGGCTCCTCGACGCGCTCCTCGGCGCCGACTCGCTCGTCGGGCTGGGCTGCATCGACGGCGTCCAGATCACCAGCCTGGCGACGATCGTCCTGCACGACGACGCCGCCGCGCTCGTCAAGGAGCGGCTGCGCGAGGTGTCGTTCGACCCGGCCGCGTGCCTGCTCGACGACATCCGCGCGGTCGGGCCGGGCGGTCACTACATGGCCCGGCCCAGCACGCGTCGCCACGCGCACGACGCCTGGCGGCCCGCGGTGCTGCGCCGCGGCGCCTTCGAGGCGTTCCACGGCCGCACGCTCGTCCAGGATGCGCTCGAGCGGGCGCGCGAGCTCCACGCGACCCACGAGGTGAAGCCGCTGCCCGACGACGTCGACCGACACCTCGACGAGGTGGTGGCGGCGCACCG
>JAZBOM010000221.1:0-4004 GCA_036351205.1 Thermoleophilia bacterium
CCGCCCTTCCGCGAGCGCTGCGTTCGACCACGCGTGTCCGCGGACGACGCCCCGCCGGTCGCGGCAGGCGTGCACCCGACTCCGGCGCAGCCATCCTACGTGAGGCACAACGCCGAGCCCGGGAGCGGGCACTCACCCGCGGGCGATAGGCGGACCCGTCGGCCGAACCGCGGGTGGCCGGCGGCGACCGGCAGGTACAAGCCCCATGGCCACGAGCGAAGGTGACCGCGCCGTGGCGCGTCTAGGTGTGGCGCTTGAAGGCGGCCACGCCAAGCGCGCCGGCCGCGGCTGCGACCGCCGCGACGATCGCGAGCTCGCCCCAGTTCCAGCCCTCGCCCAGCCACGGGTCCTGGATGGCCATCACCCCGTGCCACAGCGGCATCGCCTTGCCGACGGCCTGCATCGTGGAGCTCATCACGTCGACCGGCGGCCCCGCGCCGGAGACCATCATCATGACGAAGAACAGCATGACGCCGAATCCCTGAGCGGCCCGCGGCGACGGCACGACGGCGCCGAGCAGGATACCGAGCGCCGCGAAGGCTGTCGCCGTCACGAGGAACGCGACGAGCGGGCCGAGGAGCGCCTCCGGCGCCGGGAAGTCGTAGGCGAGGTAGGCGGCCGCGACGACGAGCAGCCCGCCCGTCGCGGCCAGGACGTACTGCACGGCGATCTGGGCGGCGAAGACGGTCGAGGCGGGGATGGAGGCGGCGCGGAAGCGCCGCAGCACCCCGCGCTCGCGATACGCCGCGAGGTGCGCCGGCACCATGACCAGGCCCACAGCGGCGGCCGCGAGGGCGACGTACGCGGGCACGTAGTAGCTGAGCGGCGAGACGCCGCGGAAGGCGACCGGATCGCCCGGCTCGGGCTCGGCCGGGGCCGTGCCGAACACCTCGGCGAGAACGAACAGCATGACGAGCGGGAAGCCGATCGCGAACACGACCGTGAGCGGCTCGCGCACGAAGAGCTTGAGCTCCTGCCAGGTCAACTTGCGCCAGAGCCGCATCGCCTACTCCAACCCGTGGCCGGTGAGCCTGAGGAAGGTCTCCTCGAGCGTCGGGCGCTCGACGCGGAGGTCGGGCGGCTCGAGGCCCCGCTCGAGCAGCGCCCTCGCGACGTGCGCGAGCACCGGGCCGTCCCCGGTGACCGTGACGGTGCCGCCGCGCCGCTCCACGGCATGCACGTGAGGCACGCCCAGCAACCAGCCACACTCGCCGGGCTCCTCGCCCGCGGCCGCTTCTGCGGCGCCGGCGGCGGCTCCGCCGCAGCCGGCGGCCGGTCCGGCGACGTCGACGGACGCCGCCGCGGCCCCCGCCGGCGCACCCGTGAACTTCACGCGCACGGCGCCGGCCGTCGCCTCGATCAGGGCTTCCGGCGTGCCCGTGGCGACGATGCGACCGGCGTCCATGACGGCGACCCGGTCGCAGAGCCGCTCCGCCTCGTCCATGAAATGGGTGACGAGGACGACCGTCGTGCCGCGCTCGCGGATCGCCTCGATCAGGCCCCAGGTGACGTGCCGCGCCGCCGGGTCGAGGCCGGTCGTCATCTCGTCGAGGAACACGACCTCGGGGTCGGTCACGAGGGCGAGAGCCACGAGCAGGCGCTGGCGTTGGCCCCCCGACAGGCTGGCGAACGCCGCGTCGCGCTTCGGCGCCAGGCCCCACGCCTCGAGCACCTCGGTCCAGTCCACCGGCCGCGGCGAAGCGGCGGCGAAGAGGTCGAGCGCCTCCCAGACGCGCATGCGATCGGGCAGGTGCGACTCCTGGAGCTGGCAGCCCACCCTGCCGCGGAGGCGCTCCGGGTGGGCGAGAGGGTCGACCCCGAGCACGCGCACCTCACCGGCATCGGGCCTGCGCAGCCCCTCCAGGCACTCGACGGTCGTCGTCTTGCCGGCGCCGTTCGAACCCAGCAGGCCGAACACTTCGCCCGCCTGCACGGCGAAGGTCACGCCGTCGACGGCCGTCGTCGCGCCGTACGTCTTGCGCAGGGCGTCGACGACGATGACGGGATCCGACTCGCTGGCGCTCACGGCGGTGCTCACTCTTCCGAGGTGGCAGGTCCCCTGGGGGCCAGGCGCCAGTGTGACATCGCGAAGCACGGTCGCACAACGCCTTCCCGCGGCAGCCCCGCGCGTCCCCGGCGGCCGGCCGCACGGCCGACGCGTACAATGCGCTCACCTACGCCGCGACAACCGGCCGACCGGGAGGTCGTCACATGACAGCGCAGGTCATCGGCATCAGCGGCAGCCCCATCGCGGGCGGCAGCACCGACCGCATCGTGCGGCGCATCCTCGATGCGACCGGCCTCGAGTCCGAGTTCGTCCGCCTCTGGGACCTCGACGTCCGGCCCTGCAAGGCCTGCCTCCGCTGCGCCGCCTCCAACGTCTGCACCGGCTTCGACGACGACTGGCTGCCGCTGGCGACGAAGATCGTACGGGCCGACGCCCTCGTCCTGGGCGGCTGGGCGCCGTTCAACATCCTCGACGCGCGCACCAAGACCGTGCCGGAGCGCATGTTCTCGCTCCGCCACTCGATCCTGCTGGGGGCCGGCAAGATGGGCGTCGCCGTCGTCACCGGCACCGTCGACCCTGTGCCCATCGCCGACGGTCTGCTGGCCTGGTTCGCGACGGAGGGGCTGCGACCTCTCGGCCGCGTCACGCCGGCGGGCATCGACCCCTGCTGGTCCTGCGGCTTCGGCGATGCCTGCGTGCAGGGGGCGCCCGTGCCCCTCGTGCGCGGCGAGTACGAGCTCTTCGAGTACCCCTACGCGGACCGGCTCCCGGCACCCGACGCCTTCGTCATCTCCCCCGCGGTGATCCCGCCCCCGGTCGAGGAGCAGGCGCACATCGTCGCCGAAGCGGAGAGGCTCGGGCGCGAGATCGCCGCCGTCGCGAGGCAGAGCGAGAACGAGCGGCACAGGGCTCTCGAGGGGGCCGCACCCGGAGCCGCTTCACTCGAGCCGCTCCCGCGGCTCCGCGCGCTGCTCGAAGCCGGCGCGACGGGGGTACCCGCGGACGTGGGCGAGGAGCTCTCCGCGCTCCTCGCGCGAGCCGGGGAGCAGGCGGCCCGCGGCGCCGCACGCGGCGCCGTGATCAGCCTGCTCGCCCTCGGCCGCAAGGCGTTGCTGCGCAGCCGTGACCAGTCGGCGACGGAGCTGCTGGTCACCGAGGTGCGGCACGCCGTCGCCGACTTCTACGAGGCGGCGACTGGGAAGTAGGGGCCTCCCGGCGGTCGGGTCGGCAGTCGGCGCCGGGTTCGGCTCGGTGGTCGGCGCCTTGGTCAGGTGAGCCGGAAGCGCGCCACCGCGAGGCCGAACAGCCCGGCCGACCAGGCGAGGGCGACGCCGAAGGCGGGCAGCACGTCGGCGACGCCGTAGCCCTGGGCGATGATGCCGCGCAGGCCGTCGAGGATCCACGCCGTCGGCAGCACGTGACCGACGGCCTGGAACGCCGATCCCGTGATCTCGAGCGGGAACCATGCGCCCGACAGCGCCGAGACGCTCATGGAGACGAGGACCACGGTGGCGATGAGCGCCTGCTCGCTGGTGAGCAGGCAGGCGAGCAGCAGGCCGAGGCTCGAGGCGACGACCGAGAGCGCGACCATCATCAGCAGCAGTGCCGCCGGGTCGTTGAGGTAGTCGACGCCGAAGACGAGCTGGCCGACGGCGATGAGCAGGACCTGCTGGAAGAAGGTCAGCGCGAACATGCCGACGACCTTGCCGCCCACGAGCTCGGAGCGGCGCACCCTCGTCGTCATCAGCCGCTGCAGCGTGCCGTTGCGCCGCTCCGTGATCAGGGCGATGCCGGCCGTCATCAAGCTGAACATGATGAAGTTCACCATCATCCCGGGGGAGCTGAGGACGAAGCCCGTTGGGATCTGGTCGGCCGCCGCGCCCGCCGCCACGACGTCGAGCGAGACGGCGGGCTCTTCCATCGCCTGCGTCGCGACCGCCTCTGCCGCCGCCGGCACCGTCGTCGCGGCGCCCTCCTCACCCTGCTTGGTGCCCCC
>JAZBOM010000222.1:0-2328 GCA_036351205.1 Thermoleophilia bacterium
AGCCGCCCATGGCCGTCCCGATCAGCACACCCCGCGCGTCGCGAGCGACGAGCTGGAGGTCGGGGCAGCGCTCGAGGAGCAGCGCCATCTGCTCGGGAGCATCCGACGGGCGCAGCCACATGCCGGTGCGCTCCCACAGCGCCCGCGCGTCGTCGAGGTCGTCCATGGCGAACGGCTCGAGGGCGAACTGCACGGCCGTCCCCGGCCTGCTCTCCGTCGGCGGATCAGTCATCGACGCCCTCCTCGTCCGCGTACTCCCCATCGGCGTGCTCGCAAGGGCCGACTCCAGGTCGGCGCACTGCCCTCGGCCGACTCCCCTCGGCCGACTCCCCGTCAACGGACTCCCGCTACGCGCTCGGAGAGCCGCCGCGGCCTCATGACGGTGTCGCGGTTCCGGGGGCCGATTCTACCGCCGCACGGACTCCGGCTCCCGCGCAGCGCCGGCGCACGGCGATAGAATCCCGGCAGCCGACGAAGGGAGTCCGCATGGACGCGTACGACGCCTTGCTCGCCCGCCGGAGCATCCGCCGCTTCACCCAGGACGATGTCTCCGACGAGCACGAACGGCTGCTTGTCGAGGCCGCCTTCGCCGCCCCGAGCTCCATGAACGCGCGCCCGTGGCACTTCGTCGTCGTGCGCGACGAAGCGCGGCGCGCCCGTCTCGCCGACCTCCACCGCTGGTCCGGCCTCCTGCGCCGCGCCCCGCTGGTCGTCGCCGTGCTCGGCCGCGCCGACGCCGTCGCCTGGGTCGAGGACTGCGCCGCCGCGACCGAGAACCTCCTGACCGCGGCGACCGCGCTCGGCCTGGGCGCCTGCTGGGTGGGCATCTACGAGAACGGGCCCGCGCCGCACCCCGACGAGGTCGCCTGCCTCGAGGTCCTCGGCGCCACACCGGACCGCTGGCGGGCGCTCTGCCTCATCGGCGTCGGCCACCCGGCCGAGCAGAAGGCGCCGCGCACGCAGTTCCAGCCGACCAAGCTGTCGTTCGAGCGCGTCGGGCGGCACCGCCGGCCGGCGTCCTGACGGCTGCCGGCGCGCCGGCCCCACCGCCGGCCGCCGTCTCGACGACGGCCAGCGACCGGCCGAGCGTGTCCTGGCCCGGGTGAACCAGGCCGCGCGACCGCGCGTCTCATCGACCGAGCGAGCGACGCCGCCTTCGGCGGCCGGACGAGGAGGACGCGATGAGACGCACACGGAAGGGCTGGCTCGTCGGCATCGGCAGCGCAGCGGCGCTGCTCCTTGCCGCGGCGACGGTCGTCGCCCTCACGGGCTCGAATTGGCTGGGCGAGATGGCCGGGCAGGAGGAGGCCACGACCGCCGATGAGGGCGCGGGCGACGTTGGCGCCTCCGGCGGCGCGTTGCTGCCCAGCCTCGACGCTCAGAAGGAGGCCGACAACGGTCTCGACCTGCGGGGCGAGGCCGAGGAGGCCCTCGTCGAGCCCGACGGCGAGACGGCGCCTGCGGCCCTCGTCCTCGCCGCCGACGGCCGGCGGCTCGTGCGCACCGCCGAGCTCGGCCTCGTCATCGACGGCCACGACGTCGGCGCCGCCGCCGACAGGGTCGCGGTGATCACGGCGGCCCTCGGCGGCTACGTCCTCTACAGCTACACGGGCTCACCCGCCGACACGGCGGTCGCCTACCCCGAGGACGGCACCATGCTGCGCGAGGACGACCTGCTCGTCGCCGCCCGCGACGACACCGGCACCGCGACCGTGACCGTCCGCGTGCCGGCGCGGTCGTTCGAGACGGCGCTGCGCCGCTTCGGCAAGCTCGGCGAGGTGGAGTACCAGAGCACCTCGGCCCAGGACGTCAGCGACCAGATGGTCGACCTCGAGGCGCGCCTGCGCCACGCGCGCGCCGTCGAGCGCCGCCTCCTGCGCTTCCTCGAGCAGACCGACACCATCCGCGAGATGCTCGCCGTGCAGGACCGGCTCGATCAGGTCCAACTGGAGATCGAACAGCTCACTGCCCAGATGGATGCCCTGCGCGAGGTCGTCGCCTTCAGCACGATCTCCGTGTCGCTGCGCGCCGAGGGCGACCCGACGCCGGTGATCGGCGCCGGCGGCGGCGTCTGGGACAACTTCGTCGACGCCTGGCGCGTGCTCGGGCGCAGCGCCGGCGTCCTCCTCATGGCACTCGCCGCGGCCCTGCCCTTCGTCATCGTCTTCGGCGGCACTGCGGCCGCGGTCTGGTACGGCGCCCGCCGTCTGGGGCGCCGGCGCTCGCGAGACGCGAGTGCGGCGGGACCCGCCTGACGATCCGCGCGAATCCCGCCGATCATTCCACACGGGCGAGCGCAAGGCGGCGGCGGCTCACGAGTGAGCCGCC
>JAZBOM010000223.1:0-3433 GCA_036351205.1 Thermoleophilia bacterium
CGGCGGCCGTCGAGGACGGCCGCCGCCGCGCGCAGGTCCTCGAGCCGGCCGTTGGTGCAGGTGCCGATCAGCACCTGGTCGACGGCGACGTCGCCGAGGTCGGCGGCCGGCGCCGTGTTGTCGACGGCGTGCGGCCGGGCGACGGTCGGCACGACCGTCGCCGCATCGATCTCGACGACGCGCTCGTACCCGGCGCCCTCGTCGGGCGCGAGCGCGCGCCAGTCGGCCTCGCGCCCGTTCGCCGCGAGGAAGGCGCGCGTCGTGTCGTCGCTGGCGAAGAGACCGGCCTTGGCGCCGGCCTCGACGGCCATGTTCGACAGCGTGAGGCGGCCGTGCATCGGCAGCCGTGCGGCGCCCGCACCGCCGAACTCGAGCGCCTTGTACGTGGCGCCGTCGGCGCCGAGCCGACCGATCAGCGTGAGCATCAGGTCCTTGGCCTCGACACGCTCGCCGAGCTCGCCGGCGATCTCGACCCTGAAGGTCTCGGGCACGCGCAGCCAGGTCTTGCCGGTGGCCATGCCGACGGCGACGTCGGTCGAGCCCATGCCGGTGGCGAAGGCGCCGAGCGCACCTGCCGTGCAGGTGTGCGAGTCGGCGCCGATGACGAGGTCGCCGGGCTTCGCGTAGGACTCGGCCACGCGCTGGTGGCTGACGCCGAGCTCGACGTCGGAGAGCGTCGCCCCGGCGCGGGCGCAGAACTCGCGGATCGTGCGCTGCGCGTTGGCGAGCTCGCTGCGCGGGGCCGGCGCCGCGTGGTCGATGAAGAACACGCAGGTCGGCGCCTGCACGCGGTCGGCGCCGAGCTCGTCGACCTGCTGGATCGCGAGCGGCCCGGTGCCGTCCTGGGCGATGGCGACGTCGACGTCGCAGACCACGATCTGCCCGGGCCGCACCTCGTCGAGGCCGGCGTGGGCGGCGAGGATCCTCTCGGCGAGCGTGAGCGACCTCACCCGGCGCCCCCGGCGGCCGGGTCGGGGGTGCCCCCGTTGCCGATCGGCACGGCCTCGCCGAGCCGCGTGATGTAGTCGCGGTAGATGTACATGAGCTCCTTCTCGAAGAGCGCCCGCTTCAGCTCGACCGCCGTCTTGCGCACCATCTCGAGGATCGCCGCGCAGTCGTCCTGGCTCAGCTCGAGCCCGAACTCCTGGAACTTGCGGTAGATGGTGCGCGTCCCCGAGTGCTTGCCGACGACGATCTGGCGCTCGAGCCCGACGTCCTCGGGCGAGAAGGCCTCGTAGTTGAGCGGGTTCTTGATGACGCCGTCGGCGTGGATGCCCGACTCGTGGGCGAAGACGTTGGTGCCGACGATCGACTTCCACGCCGGGATGCTGCGCGCCGACGCCGCGGCCACGTACTCCGACAGCTCGCGGAAGCGGTGCGTCTCGAGCCCGACCTCGACCTTGCCGATGTGCTTGAGCGCCATCGCGACCTCTTCGAGCGCCGCGTTGCCGGCGCGCTCGCCGAGACCGTTCACCGTGGTGTTGACGTAGGTGGCGCCGGCCTTGATGCCGGCCAGGGCGTTGGCCGTGGCCATGCCGAAGTCGTCGTGGGTGTGCATCTCGATGACGCGCACGCCCTGCTTCTTGAGGAAGCTGATGACGTTGTAGGTGTCGAACGGGTCGAGGATGCCGAGCGTGTCGCAGAAGCGCAGGCGGTCGGCGCCCTCGGCCTGGGCGGCGAGGCCGAAGCGCAGGAGGAAGTCGAGGTCGGCCCGCGAGGCGTCCTCGGCGTTGACCGAGACGTACAGGCCGTGCTCCTTGGCGAAGGCCACGCACTCGCGGATCTGGTCGAGCACCCACTGGCGCGACTTCTGCAGCTTGTGCTCGATGTGGATGTCGCTGGCCGACATCGAGATCGCCACCGCGTCGACGCCGCAGTCGACCGAGTGCTGCACGTCGGTGACGACGGCGCGGTTCCAGGCGAGGATCGAGGTGTCGAGGCCGAGCCCGACGATCTCGGTGATGACCCTCTTCTCGTCGCCGCCCATCGCCGGGATGCCCACCTCGATCTGGTGGACGCCCACCTCGTCGAGCAGCTTGGCGATGCGCATCTTCTCGTGGTTCGAGAAGACGACGCCCGCCGTCTGCTCGCCGTCGCGCAGGGTCGTGTCGTCGATGTAGACGGGCGGGTCGGCGGCCTGGAGCCGCTCCCTCGAGATCTCGAAGCTGGAGAGGTCGTCCATCACTCTGCACCTGCCGTTTCGCTGGCCCCGGGGCGGCCCCGGGGACGATGACACCGCTGCCGTGAGAGCGGGTGGGGGGAGACGCCGCGTCGCAGCCGTGCTCCCCGCGGCGCGGGCCGGACGACGATTGTTCCACAGGCTCGGCGGGCTTGGCAAGGCCGGCGCGGCGCGCGCCTTGACCGCGCCGCGGCGCTCGTGTGCAATCGCGGCGTGAGGCGTCACCGAGCCGCGCGCGGCTCCGGCCGACCCGGGCGACGCGCAGCGGACGAAACGGACGGCGCGCCGCCCCCGACGGGCGCGGCGCCCGAAGGGAGCGCGCGATGACGCAGTACGAGCCCGTCTACCCGAAGCACACCTGGGCGATCGCCGGCGAGGACGTCCCCGCCTTCGAGCGGGACATGGCGGCGATCTGCGCCGCCGCCGAGGAGCGCGGGGCCGACTTCGCCAAGCTCATCCCGGCGCGCCACGTGGCGACCGACGAGCGGGTCACGTTGAAGTGCAAGATCCCGCCCTGCGAATGCTACGGGCAGTGCCTCATGGACCCGCCGTTCTCGCCGACCGCCGAGGAGACGGCGAAGGTCGTCGCCAAGTACGAGCACGCCATCCTCACCGAGGTCTCGATGGAGTTGCCGCAGGAGTACTGGGACCTGATCCAGGGCGACCAGCCGCTCTGCCGCCTGCAGTACGACGAGCGCGCCATCGAGTTCGACCGCACCGTGCAGCAGGCGCTCTGGTTCAGGCTCCACGACGTCGTCATGGAGATCGAGCGCCGGGCGCACAACCTGGGCTACTTCTTCGCCGTGGGCTACGTGGCCTCGACCTGCTACCTCTGCTACCGCCCTGACGACCCCGTCGGCTACTGCGACACGACGCAGCTCTGCAAACACCCCTACGAGGCGCGGCCCTCGATGGAGGCCGCCGGCATCGACGTGTTCAGCACCTACCACAACGCCGGCCTGAAGCTGAAGATGGGCTCCCGGGAGAAGTTCAGCTGGAGCGGGCTGGTGCTCGTGGTCTGAGCGCGCCGCGCGGCGGGCCCGGCGGCCGGCACGGCCGTCGTCTACCGGTCGAGTGCCTTGTGCAGCAGGTCGCTGACGAGCTTCGGGTTGGCGCGCCCCTCCGTCGCCTTCATGGCCTGGCCGACGAAGAAGCCGAGCACCTGCTGCTTGCCGGCGCGGTACTGCTCGGCCTGGGCCGGGTGGTCGGCGACGACCCGCGCCGCGAGGGTCTCGAGCTCGGCCTCGTCGGAGA
>JAZBOM010000224.1:0-2472 GCA_036351205.1 Thermoleophilia bacterium
GCAGCACAAGGGCCGCTTCATCCACTCGGGCCTGTGGGCCTGGTCACGGCACCCCAACTACTTCGGCGAGATCGTGCTCTGGGTCGGCGTGGCGGTCGTCGCCGTCCCCGTCCTCCAGGGCTGGCAGTGGGTCACGCTGATCTCGCCCGTCTTCGTGACCTTCCTGCTCACTCGCGTCAGCGGGGTGCCGCTGCTCGAGAAGCGCGCCGACGAGAAGTGGGGCGGGCAGGAGGACTACGAGGCGTACAAGGCCCGCACCCCGGTGCTGATCCCGCGGCCGCCGCAGCGCGCCCGGAGTGCGCGCGGGTAGCGCCGGGCGAGGCGGATCCGCAAATGCCTCGGAGCGAGGGACGATCGGTGCGCGGCGAGGGGCGACCGGCGCGCGAAGAGAGGGGCTCCTCCGCGCGAGGCCGGCGGCGCTGGGGACGGCGCCTCGTGATCGGCGGCGCCCTGCTGGGCGCCGCCGTCTGCGCCGTCCTCGTCTACCTGCTCGTCTGGGGCCGTTTCTCACCCTACGGGCCGGTCGTGTACGGCTTCGAGCGACACGACCTGCCCGACGTCGTGGTCTACGTCGAGGGCGACGATGGGCACGACACCGCGCACGCCGCCGCCGACGGCTCGTCCGTGGCGGGCGCCTCGGGAACGGGTCTCGTCACGATCGACGCGCTCGTCAGCGAGGTCGAGCAGGCCCACGGTCTAAGGTTCAAGTCGAGGCCGAGACTTCTGCTCTTCCGGGACGCGGGGACGTACGCGCGCCGCACGACGACGAGGGCGCGCGCCTGCACCTACTACAACGGGACGATCGTGGTCTCGCCGTGGGTCCAGCGTGAGGACGCCGAGGGCGTGCTGTCGCTCGAGGTCTACCTGAGACACGAGCTCTCTCACGCCCTCCTGTACCAGCACATGGGCGTCCTGGCCGCACTCCGCTACCCGAAGTGGCTGCTCGAGGGCGTCGCGACCTGGAGCGCGGGCCAGATGGGCACCTTCGCCTACCCGAGCGCCGAGGAGACGTACGCGCTGATCGCCGGCGGCGAGTGGATGCCCCCGAGTGTCTACCGCACGTCGGGCGAGGACGACGTGCCCCTCGAGGTCGACGACCGCATGACCTTCATGTACTGCGAGTTCGCCTGCATCGTCGACGACCTCGTCGCGCGGTACGGGCGCGAGGCCTTCTTCAGCTACGTGACCGCCCTGATGGACGAGAAGGATCACGACGCGGTCTTCCGCCGGGCCTTCGGCACCGGCTTCGACGAGTACGTCGACGCCTTCAGGGAGCGAGTGGAGGGAGGGGCCTGATGGGCGACCGTCCCGCCGGCCCCGTGGCCAGCCGCACGGCGGCGCGGCGGCCCTTGATGAACGGCGTCCTCGACGCTCTCGGCGGTCTGCCGCTCTTCCTCACGGCGCCGCTGTACCGCCGTCGTCACCTGCGCTGGGGGGCGACCGACGCCGAGGTCGTCGCCCCGATGCCCGGCGACGAGCGCGTCCCTCGGGCCTCGTTCAACGCGACGCGCGCGATCACCATCGCCGCGCCGCCCGAGGCGGTGTGGCCGTGGATCGTGCAGATGGGCTACAAGCGCGCCGGCTTCTACACCTACGCGTTGCTCGACAACGCGGGCTACGAGAGCGCCGACGCGGTCCTCCCCGAGTACCAGAGCCTGCAGGTCGGGGACTGGATGCCGATGGCCGAGAAGGTGAGCGAGACCACCGCCTTCAGGGTCGCGGCCTTCGCCGAGAACGAATGGTTGTTGTGGTCCAAACCGGACAGCACGTGGTCGTGGACGCTGGCGCCGCTCCCCGACGGCGGCACGCGGCTGGTGACGCGCCTGAAGCAGCGCTACCAGTGGGAGCGGCCCGCCATGGCGTTCTTCACCCTGGTGCTGCTGGAGTTCGGCGACTTCCCGATGATGCGCCGCGTACTGAGGGGCATACGCGAGCGCGCCGAGCGCCGGGGCGCCGGCGCCGACTCCGCGCCTCGAGGATAGACTGGGCGTGGGCACGCCGGCCCGGGGCGCCCGGGCGTCGCCATCGGCTCTGCGGAGGACAGCGTGAAGGCACTCGTCGTCTACGACTCGCAATGGGGCAACACGGAGCGGATCGCGCGGGCGATCGGCGGTGCGCTCGGGGTGGCGCCCGACGTCCTGGTCCTCCCCGTGGGGCAGGCCACGCCGGAGCGGCTGACCGCCTCGGGGATCGACCTGCTCGTCGTCGGTTCGCCGACGCAGGGCTTTCGGCCGACGAAGCCGGTCGCGGGGCTGCTCGAAAGTCTCGAGAGCCACGGCCTCCGCGGTATCAGGGTCGCGGCCTTCGACACGCGGTTCAAGGCCGACGAGGTCGCCTCGCGCCTCACGCGGTTCGTCGTGAGGAGGGGTGGCTACGCCGCGCCGCGGATCGCCGAGCAGCTCGAGAAGGCTGGAGGCGCGCCGGCTGCGCCCCCCGAGGGCTTCTTCGTGGTCGACAAGGAGGGGCCCCTGC
>JAZBOM010000225.1:0-3280 GCA_036351205.1 Thermoleophilia bacterium
ACTACCGCGACGAGACCGACCGGCTGTGAGTGACGAGCGACGCTTGAAGGTCGTCGACTCGTCGGGCTGGGTCGAGCATTTCGCCGACGGCCCGCTGGCCGATCGGTTCGCTCCATACCTGGCCGACCCCGATCAGCTCGTGACGCCGACAGTCGTCCTGTACGAGGTCTATCGCTGGGCCCGACGACACGGCACTGACGCTGATGCGATGGAGATCGTCGGTCACCTCGAGTACACGAGGTTCGCGCCGGTCGACACCGCGGTCGCCATCGCCGCCGTCGACTACAGCCGCGATCACGGCCTGGCCGCGATGGACGCGCTCGTCTACGCGACGGCTCGTCTCAACCGCTGCGAGCTCGTCACCTCCGACACCGACTTTCGCGGCCTGCCCGGCGTGACCCTCATCGGGTCGGAGGGCTGAGCCGGGCGTCAGTCCGCGGCGGGGAGCAGCACGACCCAACCCGCGGTCGCCTGTACCGGGTACGACTCGGCGACCGGGCCGACGAAGGCGACGGCCACGGTGCGTCCTGTGAGGGCGGCGGCATCGGGGGCCGTGTCGAGACCGACGAGCTCACCGTCGCGCACTTCGTACCAGGTCGTCTCGATGGTGGTCGTGACG
The DNA here is from genome assembly GCA_036351205.1 of Thermoleophilia bacterium. GTDB lineage: Bacteria > Actinomycetota > Thermoleophilia > UBA2241 > UBA2241 > UBA2241. The sequence continues at coordinate 620 of JAZBOM010000225.1, forward strand.
CTCGCCGTGTCGTAGTCGCCGCGCCCGTCCTCGATGAGCAGGGCGAGGGTCGGTGCGGCGCCGCTCTGCGGTGATGCGTCGTAGACCGCGGCGCCGGTGACCGGCCCCGTGATGTCGGCGCCGTCGACATCGCCCGCATCGGTGAGCGACGGGGCCGGCGGCTGGGGCTCCGGTCCGGGGCCGGGCGCCGCGCCGTCGTCGCCGCAGGCGAGCGCGCCGGCGGCGGCCACCGCGACGAGGAGCACCGCGGCGACGGCCGCGGCCCGCATCCCTGTGCTGCGCCACCCTCCGCCCGTCACCCCGCTGGGGCTGGTGAGCCTGACTCCGCGTCGAAGGTCCATGTCGTCTCCTTCTCCGGGCTCGCTGGTGTCGTGCCGCTGAGACGCACGGCGCGGCTCCCTGGTTCAGGGGTGACGGCTCAGGGTACGACGCGCCCGCCCCGGGTCCTCGTGGTCATACCCCGAGTCGCGGCGTCGTCCCTGCAAAGAACCCGCTTCCGGTGACCCGAAGCTCCCCGTCGGGTACACTCACGTGGCAAGCCAGGTGGCCGCGTCGGCCCCGCGTCTCCCGTCTCCACGGAGCGGGCGAGGCAGCCGTCGAGGAAAGTCCGGACACCGCAGAGCAGGGCGCTGGATAACGTCCAGCCGGCGAAAGCCGAGGGAAAGCGCAACAGAGAGCAGACCGCCAGCGGCCCCTTCGGGGGTGCGGGCAAGGGTGAAACGGTGGGGTAAGAGCCCACCAGCGGTCTGGTGACAGGCCGGCTCGGCAAGCCCCGCCCGGTGCAAGGCCAAATAGGGGAGCGTTCGAGGGCTGCTCGTCCGAGGCTCCCGGGTTCCGGCCGCTAGAGCCGCCCGGCAACGGGCGGCCGAGATGGATGGCCACCCACGACAGGATCCGGCTTACGGCTTGCTACTGTGAGGCCCCTCCGGCCAGCTGGTGGAGGGGCCTCACCAATTCCCGCGCGGGCGCGACCGGGCCGCGATCGCGCGAGGGCCGAAGGCGACGCTGCAGCGCGGCCGTGCACCGCGCCCACCGACGCTGCAGCGCGGCCGTATCCCGCTGACACGGCGCCGCGCCGCGGCTATGCTGGGCGCATGCGACCCACGGCGGCGGATCTGGTGACGACGCTCGGCCTCGAGCCGCACCCCGAGGGCGGGTTCTTCAGGGAGACCTACCGTGCCGCGGCCTGCATCGCGACCTCGCGCGGCGAGCGCGCCGCGGCGACGGCGATCCTCTTCCTCGTGACGGCGGATGCGCCGAGCCGTCTGCATCGCCTGGCGAGCGACGAGCTCTGGGTCTTCCAGGGCGGTCTGCCGCTCGAGCTGGTGCGGCTCTCGGTCTTCGGCGAAGCCAGCACGCTGCTCGGCGACCCCTGCGGCGCGGGGGCAGCGGGGCGGCAGCCGCAGGCCCTCGTCCACGCCGGCGTGTGGCAGGGGGCGCGCGTCGCCGGTCGCCGGCGGCAGCCGGCCGAGCGCGCCTGGTCGCTCGTCTCCTGCATCGTGACCCCGGGCTTCGACCGCAAGGACTTCGAGCTCGGGCGCCGCGCCGAGCTGCTGCGCCTCTTCCCGGAGCAGCGGGCGCTGGTCGAAGCGTTGACCTGAGAAGCTCGGCGGTGCGCTCCCCCGAGGGCGCTGGACCAACGGCCGATCGCGGGCGGTGTGGCGCCGGTCACGGATCGACGGCCTCCGTGACGCAGGCGTCGTCCCGCCGGCGCCCCTACTCGAAGCAGGCCGGCGCCTCCTCGACGACGACGCCGAGGATGCGCCGCGCGTTGGCGCGCTTCACGTGGAAGCCGTCGTAGTAGCCGTCGGGGTCGCCGTCGATGCTGCCGAGGCGGCTGTGGTCGAGCACGGCGAAGTCGTACTCCTCCTGCAGGTCGTGGAGGTAGTCGAGGACCTCCCGGTGCCGCGTCTCCCAGCCCGCGTCGCGGACGGCGGCGAGCAGAGTCGGGTGCAGGGGCATGAGGACGATCGCCGGCGTCGTTCCCTGCTCGTTCAGCAGGCGGACCGTCTTCTCGAAGTACTTCGTCGAGCGCGGGTCGAGAGCCGGGGTCGTGGTCGCGTAGCGCTCCAGCGCGCGGTCGACCGACCACGCGAGGGCGCGTTCGAGCTTGTAGCCCTTGTCGGCCCGGATGTCGTAGCGGTTGCGCAGCACGACGCCGTCGGGCCCGTAGGTGGTCAGCGCGAGGTCGCGGCCGGCCGGCATCTCGGCCTCGGTGCGGGGGAGCCTCTCACGCTCGCGGGCGATCAGGGCTTCGGGGAAGAACGGCGAGAGGCGCTCGTCCTGGATGAGGCCCACGGAGAGCCCCTGGGCGCGGAAGGCCTCCACGTGGATGAACCAGAGGACTCGCGGGCTCGCCTGGGGGCGATCCCGGCGGACCCAGTTGACGAAGGCCCAGGCATCTTCGGGGCGGCCGTTCTGCAGGGCGACGTTGAAGCCGCGCAGCCCCGTCAGACGCTCGAGATACGCGGGCTCGAAGCGCGTCGCCCGCGAGCCCCCGAAGATCAGCACTTCTGGCGGCCGCTCGAGCTGCTCGAGCAGGTCGGCCTTGACGGTGCGGTCGTTCGGGACGATCAGCTCGCCCGTGGCCGTTGTCTCCGTGGTGGTCGCGGGCGCAGCGGTCGTCGCGGGGCCGGGTGACGCCGGGCCCGCAGAGCGGAC
>JAZBOM010000226.1:0-9212 GCA_036351205.1 Thermoleophilia bacterium
AATTAAAGAGCGGCCAGACCTGTCGGCCGACCGCTCTTCCGGACTTCCCATCCGGATGCCTCCCGTTCGGTCTGGCGGACCATCGCGTTCGAGAGGTGCCGCCAGTCTACCCCCCGGCGACGGCATGACAACGTTCGTAGGCCGTTGGCACTCTCAAGTTCTGCATGAGGGTCTCGGCTTGGCCGCACGCCCGGCCGGCGCTACGGGAGGGCCGCCACAGACTTCAACGCCGCCAGCAGGGCGGCGGGCGGGTCGTCGAACGAGACGCGCGCGGCAACGCCGACGGGCGTGGGCCCCGTTTCCTCGCGGCCGCCGGCCAGAAGCACGATCGGCACCCCGCCGAGAGCCGCTCGCAACTCCTCGATCGCCGTGGAGCGGTCGCCCTCGAGCAGGAGGGCGTCGACGAGGACCAGGTGAGGTCGTGTGACCGTCACGGTGACCGCGAGGTCCGCGAGCGCCGCGGCGACACCGACGACCTGGATCTCCTGCTCGGAGAGGTACGTGAAGAGGGCCTCCCCGAGATCGGCTCGCTCTGTCGCCAGCAGGACCCTCACGGCGCCTCCCTCGCGGCCGTCACCCCCTGAGGAGGCGACGGTTCGACGGGGTCAGCTTGTGCTCCTCCGAGGGGCGCCGCCAGTGGCAGACTGTCTATTCGGGCCCTGGACAGGCGTCATACCTCTCAGGACAGGCCGTGCTTCATCGCCAGCACTGCCGCGCTCGTCCTGTTGGGCGCACCCAGCTTGGAGAGGACGTTGCTCACGTGCAGCCTGACGGTGCCCGAGCTCAAGGTGAGACGCTCGGCGATCTCCTTGTTGCTCAGCCCGGCGGCGAGCAGCTTCAGGACCTCACGCTCGCGCGGGGTGAGGTCCTTGCCGACCGCGTAGTCACCCCTGCCCATGACGGCGCGCAGGGCGACGTCATCGATGCTCCCCCGGCCCCGATGCGCCTCCCGGATCGCCTGCACGAGCTTCTCGGGCCCCGAGTCCTTGAGCAGGTAGCTGGTCGCGCCCGCGTCCAGCGTCCGCTCGACGAGGTCGCGCTCGACGAAGCTGGTCAGCGCGATGATGCGCGTCGCGGGGCACGACTCGGCGATCAAGGCCGACGCCTCGGCGCCGTCCATCACGGGCATCAGGATGTCCATGAGCACGACGTCCGGCTGGAGACTCGTGCAGAGGGTGACCGCCTCGGCGCCGTCGCTCGCCTCGCCCACCACCTCGAAGTCGTCGACGACCGAGAGCAGCACCTTGAGGCCCTCCCTCACCATGTAGTGGTCGTCCACGACCACGATGCGGATGCGCTCAGACGCGCTCGCTTCCATGCTCCCCTCCGCTGCCGGTCTTCACCATCGCCGTCCCGGGCCAGACGACGCGCGCCGTCGTCCCTCGCCCGACGGCCGTCTCGAGCTCGAGCCTCGCGCCGACGGCCTGCAGGCGCTCGCGCATCATGCGCAGGCCCATGTGCTCCGCGTCCCCGCTGTTCCCGTCGAAGCCGCGCCCGTCGTCGCGGACCGACAGGACGACACCTTCGGGCTCCGTGCACAGCTCGATCGCCACGCTGTCCGCGTGGGCGTGCCGGGCGACGTTGTTCAGCAGCTCCTGCGCCGCCCGGTAGAAGGCCGTCTTCACCTCAACGGGCATCGAGCCCGGATCGCGCGCGGCGACCTCGACGGGGATCTGGATCTGACCGGCCAACGCGTCGCCGAGCCGGTCCAGCAGCGCGCTCAAGGGCGACGACTCGAGGGCCTCCGGGCGCAGCTCGAGCAGCAGCGTCCGCATCTCGGCGAGGGCAGCCCGCACCAGCCGCCGCAGGCGCACGAGGTTGTGCAGGCCCTCGTCGGGCGACTTCGCCCAGAGCGACGGCAAGGCCTCGCAGATCAGGGTGGCCGAGTAGAGGCTCTGCGTCACGGCGTCGTGCAGATCGCGGGCGAGGCGCTGGCGCTCTTCGACGGCCGCCTCGCGCTTCTCCTGCCGGTGCAGGCGCTCGCTCTCGACGACGGCCGCGACCGTGTCGGCCGCTATCTGTGCCAGAGCGGTGTCTCTCTCGCCGAAGGGCCCGGCGTCCGCTCCCCGGCTGATCATGAGAACGCCCACGGGCCGGGCCCTCGCCGTCAGCGGCGCGATCAGGTGGTGGACGCCCGCGGCGCAGGCGCTCTCCCTGAGGGCGGGCGGGAGCCGCTCCAGCAGCGGCTCACCGCCGGCGCGCACGCGACCCTCGGCGACCGTCTCGCGGAAGAGAGGGAAGTCCTCCAAGGGCACGACGGCAGTGCCGCCCCCCGGCTCCTCCGGATAGTCGGTCCAGAGCTCCGACGACGCCATGCGGCCTCCGTCGAGCAGGAACACGTGACTGCAGCAGCCGCCGAAGAGCTCGGTGATGGCCGCGGTCGCGGCGTCGACCGCCATCGACAGGTCGCGCCGGTTGGCGAGGAGCTGCGACAGCCTCCGCAGGGCGTCGAGCTGGGCGACGCGACGGCGCAGCGCCGTCTCCGCCTTCTCCCGCTCGGCGATCTCTGCCGCCAGCCTCAGGTTGGCCTCGTCCAGCTCCTGCACCCTGTCTTCGAGCATCGCCTCGACGCGCTTGCGCTCGGTGATGTCCTGGGTGATGCCGAAGCCGCCGACGAGTTCGCCCGCGTCGTCGTGCTCGAGGAAGGCCTTCTCCCGCACCCACTTCACGGCGCCGTCGACGAGGAGGCGATGCTCGACGTCGTAGGGCTCGCCGCGAAGGCCGGCATTCCACTGCCGGTCGACGCGCTCGCGGTCGTCGGGGTGCACGGCCGCGAGGAACGTCTCGTACGCCAGCGGAGCGCCCTTGGGCACGCCGAAGATGCGGTGGTTCTCGTCCGACCAGGTGAGGACGTTGCGGCGCACGTCGAGCCGCCAGCTGCCGACCTGGCCCACCGCCTGGGCGCGGTCGAGGTCCTCACGACTCTGGCGGAGCGACTCTTCGATGTGCTTCATCGGCGTCAGATCGATGCCGCTCGTCCCGACGCCGGTGACCTGGCCGTCTTCGTCCCGGACGGGCTCGAAGGTGAGGTCCAGGAACCGAGGGCCCTCAGGGAACTGTAGCCACAACTGCTCGCGCACCTCGACGCCCTGCTCGAGGACGCGCCGCTTGATCGCCCCGACCGTCTCCGCGTCCTCGGGAGTGAGGATGTCGCCGTCGGCTCTGCCGACCAGATCGTCGGGTCGCGCGAGCGTCGTGTTGTAGGCCCACACGTACCGCAGGTCGCGGTCCTGGATCGCGACCGAGACGTGCGTGTCGCGGAGCGCCATGCGCAGCCGTTCTTCGCTCTCGCGCAGGGCCGCCTCGACACGCTTGCGCTCGGTGATGTCCTCGGCGATGGTGGCGAAGCGACCGGCCGCGGGTGAGACGGCGGCGACACGGAAGTGGCGGTCGAGAGGCGCGAAGTACGTGTCGAAGGAGAGCGGCTCGCCGGTCTCGACGACCGCCGCGTACTCGGCGAGGTAGGGAGCGCCGTCGGCGCCGTAGGCCTCGCTCGCGAGGACACCCTGGACCTGCTCGCGCGTGAGCCCCACCTGATGTTCGAAGGCGGGGTTCACCTCGAGGATGCGGTAGTCGACGGGCTCTCCATCCGCGTAGACGAGCTCGTGGAGCGCCACCGCCTCGAGCATGCTGCCGAACAGGGAGCGGAAGCGGGTCTCGCTCTCGGCGAGCTCCTTCTCGAGCTGCCCGCGGTACGCGGCCAGCGCCGCCTCCGTACGCAGGGACTCCCGGCGAAGGGCGATGCTGACCGCGAACACGACGGCGACGAAGGAGAGCTGGGTGAGGTAGAAGCTCTCGAGCACGCCGTAGTCCATCAGCGTGTCCATCACCATCGTCAGCGAGACGAGCGTCCCCGCAATGACGAGGATCAGACCCTTGGTCCCTTCACCGCGCCGGATGACCTGGTAGACGGCGCGGCATACGAAGACGAACGCCGCCAGGTTCAGCGCGTCGACGAGCAGGTGCAGCTCGTGGGGGAAGGAACGCGGGAGGAGCGCGAACTCGGCGCCCAGCACGCTGACGGTCGCCAAGGGTGCGAGCTGCCCGATCATGAGCCCGAAGGGCAGCACGAGGTTGACGACGAGCGCGACGGCGTACCCGAGTGTCAGCGGCACCAGCCAGCGCCGCGAGCGCAGGCCGCTGAGGTACGCGACGAGCCAGAGTGCGGCCACCGTGAAGGTGAGCTGCGCCGGGAGGAAGACCCACTTGGCGGCGGCGGCGTAGCGCTCCGGGGTCTCCGCCGCGTACATGAAGAGCAACGCGAGCGAGCCGGCCGCAACGGCGAGCGCGGCTATCGCAAAGGCCAGCCGAGCGCCGTCCCGCGGGCGCCGGCTGAGCCCGGCGAGGCCGTGCATCAGGGCCGCCTCGAGGCAGACGCCGGCCGACACGCCCATCAGTACGGGCAGAAGATTCACGCGCCCCCATGCTCGCCCCACCGCCTGATCTGGCTGATGGTACCCCCGCGGGTACCGGGACACACACCGCCAGGTCATGACAAACGTCCAGGGTCAAGTCAGGTATATCGACCGTTCCCGCGCGCTCCCCTGTCCGGCCATAGTCCCATTGCACAGTCAGACGACGTGAAGCGCGCGCGCCCTGGGCACGGCACGCGGCGCCCCCACGCTCAGACCTCGCGAAAGGAGGGCCGCCTGTCGCAAGGAGATCGGGCTTCGTGGAGCCTGGCCGGACCGAGCCCGGAGACCGCCGCCGCCTTCGTAGCGGGGCAGCGTCGACGGCCTCCCTTCACCTTCCGTCAAGCGTCACTCGAGTGACCACACAGTGGAGATGCATCATGAGCAGAAGGAGATCCATCATCCTGATCACCCTGGCGGTCATGTTGATCGCCGTGATCGCCGGGGCCGTCGTGACACAGGCGGCGGCAGACAAGGCGCCGAAGGACCTGCTGAAGGAGAAGGCAGCCCAGGTCCGCGAGAAGATGGACAACCGGGTGACCCAGGCCGACCGCGAGGCGGCCGCCGCGCGCGCGGCCGCCGACGGTCTGACCCTCCCGACCGCGGTGACCGCCGCGATGGCGATGGCGGGTGAGGCGCCGCACTACTTCAGCGTCGCCAACTACGCCAACAGCCAGCTGCCGATGGTCGAGAGCGGTGTCGCCACGACGGTCGGCAACGCGCTGGTCGAGCGCGCCAACGCGTCGGACAGCGCGGCGAACGTCTTCGTCGTGGTCCCGACCCCGCTGCCGGACGGCTTGATCCAGAGCTTCGACACCTTCAACCAGACGGCCGGCAGCAACAGCCCGTCCGAGGGCAAGAGCTTCCACGCCTACGTGTTGCGGCCCACGGGCACGGCCGACGAGTACCAGGTCGTCTTCGACAGCGGCCTCTTCACGGTGCCGGCCGCGACCGACCCGGCGGGCAACGTCGAGCACTTCGCCGTGCCGAACATCGCCGTGCAGGCGGGCGACGTCCTCGCCTTCTACGGTCAGGGCATCCCTCTCGACATCGGTGCGGGCGCCGACATCCTCGCGTACCCGGCGCCGACCGCCCCGCTCCAGGACGGCACGATCACCCTGGGCGGCGCGGAGTACCCGATCTTCCCGCAGGCCCGCGAGTACTCGTTCGGGGCCAGCGTCATCGACATGGCCGACGTGACGATCACCGGCGGCATCCGCAAGTTCGTCGACGAGCTGCCGCTGCTGGACGCGGCGGGCGCCAACAACCTCGGCCAGTTCATCCCCGTGGCGGTGCCCGACACCACGACGTACCCGGGCTCCGACTACTACGAGATCGCGGTCATCCAGTACAGCGAGAAGATGCACTCGGACATCCCCGCGACACTGCTGCGCGGCTACGTGCAGCTCGCGACCGACGTCGTGCCCGGCGACCAGGTGCCGCTCAGCAACGAGCTGCGTGACGGCACCCTCGTCGACACCGCTCGCTTCGGCGTTACTGCCCCCCATTATCTCGGGCCGCTCATCAACGCCACCAAGGACAAGCCGGTGCGTATCAAGTTCGTGAACCTCCTGCCCAACGGTGTGGAGGGGAACCTGTTCATCCCGATGGACCCGACGGTGATGGGCGCCGGCATGGGTCCCTACGGCATGGATCCCGACATGCCCATGGAGGAAGAAGACCCCTTGAACCCGATGGCCGGCATGCTCCCGAAGCCGTACGGGGCCTACACCGAGAACCGCGCCGTCGTGCACCTCCACGGCGGCATCACGCCGTGGATCAGCGACGGGACACCCCACCAGTGGATCACCCCCGCCGGCGAGGACACGCCGTATCCGGAGGGCGTCAGCGTGAAGGGCGTCCCCGACATGGAGAACACGGACGATCCCGCCGACGGCGAGACCACCCTCTACTACACGAACCAGCAGTCGGCGCGGCTGATGTTCTACCACGACCACTCGTGGGGCATCACGCGCCTCAACGTGTACGCAGGTGAGGCCGCCCCGTACCTGATCCACGACCCCAAGGAGCAGGAGCTCGTCGACGGCGGGTACATCCCCGCTCCCGAAGATACGATCCCGCTGGTCGTGCAGGACAAGACCTTCGTGCCCGACATGATGCAGCTCGCCATGCAGGATCCCACCTGGGACATGACGCGCTGGGGCGGTGAGGGCGACCTCTGGCTGCCGCACGTCTACTCGCCGGCGCAGAACCCGGGCGATTCCTCCGGCGTCAACGAGTTCGGCCGCTGGGCCTACGGCCCCTGGTTCTGGCCGCCCACGGTCGGCATCAAGTACGGCCCGGTCGACAACCCCTACTACGATCCCAACGCCGACCCCGACCTCGGCTGGGTTGAACCTCCGTTGATGCCGGGCGTGCCCTTCAACTCGATGGGCATGGAAGCGTTCATGGACACGCCGGTCATCAACGGGACGGCGTATCCGACCACCACGGTCGAGCCGAAGGCCTACCGCTTCCGCATCCTGAACGCGGCCAACGACCGGTTCTTCAACCTGTCGCTGTACGTCGCCGACGCGAGCGGGACCGAGGTCGCGCTCAACGCCGCCGAGGTGGCCGCGGCTCTCGAGGACACGGCGGTCTTCCCGACGCCGGACACGGCTCTCAGCCCGGCCGGCCCCGATTGGGTCCAGATCGGCACCGAGGGCGGCTTCCTGCCGGCGCCGACGGTCATCCCCGCGCAGCACATCACCTGGGTCAACGACCCGACGGTCTTCAACGCCGGCAACGTCGACCAGCACTCGCTGCTGATCGCCCCGGCCGAGAGGGCCGACGTCGTCGTCGACTTCTCGGCCTACGCGGGCCAGACCCTGATCCTCTACAACGACGCGCCCGCCGCCTTCCCGGCGCGCGACGCACGCTACGACTACTACACGGGCAGCGCCGACCTCACCAGCACCGGTGGCGTCCCGCCCGTGCAGCCGGGCTACGGCCCCAACACGCGCACCATCATGCAGATCAAGGTGGCGGACGCCGCGCCGGCCCCGGCCTTCGACGTGGCCGGCCTGGAGAACGCCTTCAAGTCGACCGAGCTCGGCGGCCTCGGCGTGTTCGAGAACGGGCAGAAGCCGATCGTGGTCGGCCAGGCGCCCTACAACTCGGCCTACAACGAGACCTTCAAGACCAACGGCCCCGACGCGGGGCTCGTGCAGATCTTCAACACCTCGTTCACCTTCAAGACCCTGCTCAACGGCGCGACCGGCGAGTCCATGACCATGCCGCTCCAGCCGAAGCAGATCCAGGACGAGATGGGCGAGGCCTTCGAGCGCGACTACGGGCGCATGAGCGGCTTCCTGGGCGTCGAGACACCGAACGCGCAGGCGGGCCTGCAGAACATGATCCTCTACTCGTTCACGCACCCGCCGGACATGGTGCTCAAGGGCATCGAACTGCCCGAGGGGACGGAGGCCCAACCGATCGCCTCGGCCGACGACGGCACGCAGATCTGGAAGTTCACCCACAACGGGGTGGACACCCACCCGATCCACTTCCACCTCTACGACGTGCAGCTGATCAACCGCGTCGGCTGGGACGGCATCATCCGCCGGCCCGACCCCAACGAGCTGGGCTGGAAGGACACCGTGCGCATCAGCCCGCTGGAGGACACGATCGTCGCCCTGCGCCCGATCGTGCCGAGCGTCCCGTGGGATCTGCCCAACAGCATCCGCCTGCTCGATCCCTCGATGCCTGAGGGCGCCATGCTGGCGAACACGACGGCACAGGAGGCCGCCGGCCTGCCGATCTTCGCCTTCAACCCGGACGGCGAGCCGATCGACATCGTCAACCACTACATGAACTTCGGCTGGGAGTACGTGGTGCACTGCCACATCCTCAGCCACGAAGAGATGGACATGATGCGCGGCCAGGCGGTCGCCATCGCGCCGGACGCACCCACCGACATCGCCTGGGTGACCACCGGCAACGGCAACAACAGGGTGACGAACGTCACGTGGACGGACGCGTCGGTCAACGAGACCGCGTTCGTCATCGAGCGGGCGACCAGCGAGATCGGCCCGTGGCTGCCCCTCGCGACGCTGGAGTCCGACCGTGACGTGGTCGGTCCCGGCACCGGTCCGCGCAGCTACACCGACCCGGTGGGCCGCGACAGGACCGCCTACGTCTACCGCGTCTTCGCCGTGAACACCGTCGGCGACACGTGGGACTACGCCGACCCGAACCTCAACGAGATCGTGAGTGGCGGGTTCCCGACCGTCACCGTCGACTCCCGCGGGCCCGCCGCCACGGCGCTGCCCGCGCCGAGCGGCCTCACCGCCACCCTGGGTGGCACCCAAGGCCGGCCGACGGTGGCCCTGCAGTGGACCGACAACTCCGACGAGACCGGGTTCCTGATCCAAAGGGCCGAGGACGCGGCCTTCACCCTGAACGTCACCAACGCGACGATCGCCGCCGATCTGACGACGTTCACGCAGAACGTCGCCCGCGGCAAGACCTACCACTACCGGATGCTCGCCTTCAGCCCCACCAGCCAGTCCGACTGGTCGAACGTGGCGAGCGTGACGACACCGTAGCGCCGGTAGCCGAGGAAGGGAGCGTGAGGCCGGGCCGCCCCTGCGGCGGCCCGGCCTCACGGGAGCCGTGTCCGCCGTGTCGGCTCTCTCTCAAGCACTCGAGTCCCATCACTGCATCCGCCGCTCACCGGCGGCGAACGGGAAGGTGGTCCCGATGGTCAAACGACTCCTCGTCATGACGGCGCTCGCGGCGCTCGCCATGGCGTGCTTCGCCTCCGTGGCGAGCGCCGAGCCGACGATCGAGTCGGTCGGC
>JAZBOM010000227.1:0-5605 GCA_036351205.1 Thermoleophilia bacterium
AGCTGTGACGCTCGACGATGCGGCAGAACAGTCTGAGCTGGCGGATGTCCATAACCTATGCTTATAGCACAGTTCGGCCTGGGGCGCCCCGACAAGGGCGCGAGGAGACCGCCGCCGTGGCCGGCGCTGGGCGCAGGAGTAGCCGGCGACGGGCCGGGCGCCCCGGACGCCTGCCCTCGGGCGCTGCACGCGCCCGCCGGACCGGCCGTCCCCGGGCGCTGCACGCTCGCCGCCGGCGCAGCGCCGCGGCGGCGTCAGCGCTCAGACGAGGCGTTCGAAGCGCCCGGCGCTGCACCCGCCGGCCGCCAGGCCGGCGAGGGCGTCGACGAAGATGCCCGGGTCGCGGCGGGCGACGGGCAGCGTGCGGGAGTCCTTCTTGCGCAGCTCGATCTCGTCCGCCGCCGTCACGCGGCGGATACGGCCCTCGCGGCGCAGGGCGGCGTCGACGGCCGACGCCGGCAGCGGGCGCAGCGTGTACGCCGGCGTGCCGAGGGCGGCAGCCTCGCGCTCGATCACGCCGCCGCCGCCGAGGACGAAGTCGGCGGCGGCGAGCAGGCTGGCCGTGTCGACCGGCCCCGGCGGCGTCACGACCGACGGCAGGCGCAGCGCAGCGAAGCGGGCGCGCTGCGCCTCGTCGCGCGCCAGCACGACCACGGTCACGTTGCGGCGCCGGCCGAGCTCGCGGACGAGCTCCTCCAGGGCACGGTCCTCGGGCCCGGGTGCCGGCGCCTGCCCGGGCGCGCGGCGGCCGGCGGCTCGCCCCGGCCGTACGACGCCCACGACGCGCCGGCGGTCGACACGGAGGCCGGCGAGCACCTCCCCGTCGAGCTCGAGGTCGCGCAGGTAGTACTCCTCCTTGAACCCCGGGTACCGGAAGAGCTTGCCCGACGATGCCCCGAGCTCGGCGAGGACCGCCATCGGGACGGCCTCGGGGACGGCGACCCGGTCGACGAGGCGCACGTTCACCGCGTTGGTGCGCCGCAGGCGCTCGTCGTCGAGCAGCGTGAGCTGCGGCACGCCGAGCGCCCAGTTGGCGAGGATGAAGTCGCTCGCGTGACCGCCGACGGCGACGTCGAAGCGGCCGCTCGAGGCCGAGCCGAGGAGCTGGGCGGTACGGTTCAGGAGGCCGACGGCACGGGCGCTCACCCCGCCTCCGCGGTGCTGGCTGGTGGCGAGGGTGGCGATGCCGTAGCGACGCAGGATCAGCTCCGCGCTGGCGAAGCGCCGCGCCGTGACCGTGACGACGTCGCCGCGGTCTTCGAGCCGGCGCACGACCGGGGCGAAGAAGAGCACGTGCGACGAGTCGGTGATGTCGACCCAGACCCTCATGTCGCCAAAGGGTTCGGCGGCGGGCCGCAGCCGCCTGCCTCGTGCCGCTGAGCCCGCTCGTGCCGGCTCAGCCGAGCCCGGCGGCCACCGCCTCGGCGACCTCGCGTACCTGCTCCTCGGTCAGGTTGGGGTGCATCGGCAGGGCGAGGTTCTGGGCGGCGGCGGCGTGCGTGACCGGGAAGTCCTCCGCCGCGTGCCCGCGGTCGGCGAACACCGGCTGCACGTGCAGCGGCGTCGTGTAGTACGACGCGCACGCGACCTTGCGCTCCTTGCACGCCGCGGCGATCTCGTCGCGCAGGCCGTGGCGGATCACGTACAGGTGGTAGACGTGCGTGAGACCCTCGGGCACCGCCGGTCGCAGCACCTCGCGCGGCAGGTAGGCGTCGTACCAGGCCGCCACCTGCTGCCGGCGCGCGTTCCACTCGTCGATGACCCCGAGCTCGATACGCAGGATCGCCGCCTGCACCTCGTCGAGGCGTGAGTTGAAGCCGAAGTCGGTGAAGACGACCTTGTCCTTGCTGCCGTGGAAGCGCAGCTGGCGCGCCGCCTCGACGAGGCTCTGGTCGTGCGAGGTCACGAGGCCGCCGTCGCCGAACCCGCCCAGGTTCTTGGTGGGGAAGAAGCTGAAGACGGCCATCTCGCCGAGGCTGCCGGCGCGGCGGCCGTGGTGGGTCGCGCCCCAGGCCTGGCAGGCGTCTTCGACGACCCGCAGGCCGTGCGCGGCGGCGACCTCGTTGACGGCGTCCATCTCGGCCGGGAGCCCGAAGAGGTCGACCGGCATGACGGCCTTCGTGCGCTTCGTGACCGCGCCGGCGATCGCCGCCGGGTCGATGCACAGCGTGTCGGGCAGCACGTCGACGAACACCGGCGTGGCGCCGGACTGGGCGATCGCCTCGGCCGTCGCGTAGAAGGTGAAGGGGACGGTGATGACCTCGTCGCCGGGGCCGATGCCCATGGCGCGCAGGGCGATCGTCAGGCCGTCGGTGCCGTTGGCCACGCCGACGGCACCCGACGTGCCGAGGTACGCGGCGCTCTCCTCCTCGAAGGCCTTGACGTTGGGCCCGAGGATCACGCGGCCGCTGCGCAGCACCTCGAGCACGGCGCCCTCGATGCGCTCCTGCAGCTCGGCGTACTGCCCCTGAATGTCCATGAGCCCGACGGCCATGCGTGCCTCCTTGCCGGTGCGGTCGAGGGCCGAACCTACCACAGGGGCAGGGGCTCCCCAACCGGCGAAGCGGCGCGACCCGGAAAGGCCCTGCGTGCCGGTCCGGCGCGCGGCCGCTGCGGCGCGGCCGGCAGGGTAGGTCGCCCCGCAGGCGTGCGGTACGATGGCCGCCATGGACTCCCGGGTCAGTGCCCTGTCTCCCCCGACGGCCGCGCCGCGCCCGGTGTCGTCGCGCGTCGAGGAGGCCTGAGTGGACCTCCTCAACGACGCCGTCGATCTCTTCCTCCACATCGACGAGCACCTCAACGCCGTCATCGACGAGTACGGCGCCTGGACGTACGCCATCCTCTTCCTGATCATCTTCCTCGAGACGGGAGTCGTCGTGACGCCCTTCCTCCCGGGCGACTCGCTGCTGTTCGCGGCGGGGGCGTTCGCCGCCAGCGGGTCGCTCGAGGTGTCGGTGCTGCTCGTGCTGCTCTCGGTGGCGGCGATCCTCGGCGACTCGGCCAACTACGCGATCGGCTCGCGGATCGGTCCCCGGGTCTTCCACAAGGAGGACGTGCGCTTCCTCAACAAGAAGCACCTGGAGCGCACGCACGCCTTCTACGAACGACACGGGGGCAAGACGATCATCATCGCGCGGTTCGTGCCGATCGTGCGCACCTTCGCCCCCTTCGTCGCCGGCATCGGCAGCATGACCTACGGCAAGTTCCTGAGCTACAACGTCGTCGGGGGCCTGCTCTGGGTCTTCATCTTCGTCGTCGGGGGCTACCTCTTCGGCAACATCTCCATCGTCGAGGACAACTTCTCGTTCATCATCGTGGCGATCGTCCTCATCTCGGTGATGCCCGGCGTCGTCGAGTACGTGCGGCAGCGCCTGGCGTCGCGTCGCGGGAGCGCGGCGTGAGCGCGCCGGTGGGCGGCGGGGTGCCGCGCCCGCCGGGCGAGGCGCGCTGATGGCGGAGCCCCGTCAGCGCTGCGTCGTGCGCGCGCCGGCGACGACGGCCAACCTGGGCCCGGGCTTCGACTGCCTGGGCCTCGCGCTCGATCTCTGGAACGAGGCCCGGTTCGCGCTCGAGGGCGAGGGTGTCGCCGTGGCCGTGACCGGCGAAGGCGCGGGCTGCCTGCCCGCCGACGAAGCCAACCTCGTCGCCCGGGCGGCGCTGCGCGTCTACGCGGAGACCGGCGAGCCGCCGCCCAAGGGGCTGCGCATCGAGTGCGGTGTGCGGGTGCCGCTCTCGTCGGGGCTGGGCTCGAGCTCGTCGGCGATCGTCGCCGGCCTGCTCGGGGGCAACGAGCTGCTCGGCCGGCCCCTCGGCCGCGATCAGCTGCTGGAGCTGGCGGCCGGCCTCGAGGGCCACCCCGACAACGTGGCCGCGGCCCTCTTCGGTGGTCTCACCATCGTGGTGCAGAAGAGCGAGCGCCTGCTGACCAAGAAGATCCTCGTGCCCGAGGTGCACGTGGCGCTCGCCGTCCCCGAGCTCCCCTTCTCGACCGACGCCGCGCGCGCCGGTCTGCCCACCGAGGTGACGATGCGCGACGCGGTCTTCAACATGGGCCGCATCCCGCTCGTCGTCGAGGCGCTGCGCACCGGCGACTTCGAGCTGCTCGGCCAGGTGATGGACGACCGCCTCCACCAGGCCAACCGCCTGCGGCTCATCCCCGGCGGGCGCACGGCGTGGGAGGCGGCGCAGCGCAGCGGCGCCGCCGCGGTCGCCATCTCGGGCTCGGGGCCGAGCCTCATCGCCTTCGTCAGCCTGGCCGCCGAGGCCGGGGTGGTCGCCCGGGCCATGGCCGAGGCCTTCGCCGCCGAGGGTGTCCCCGCGCGCCCGCTCGGCCTCGCGGCTTCGTCCGCGGGCGCGACCGTTCTCCCCTAGCGACACGGGGGCGAGCCGCCGTGCCCGACGACACGAGAGCCCCGGCCGCCGGCTTCGAGCTCACCGAGCACACCGCCGACGTCGGCGTGCGCGCCTGGGGGCCGCGCCGCGAGGACGTCTTCGCCGAGGCGGCTCGCGGCATGCTCACGCTCGTGTGCGACCCCTCGACCGTGGCGGCCGGTGAGCGCTACGAGCTCGCCGTGGAGGCTCCCGATGAGTGCCTCCTCCTTGCCGCCTGGCTGAACGAGCTCCTCTACTTCGTGGAGGGCCGGGGCGTGGTCTTCAGCGGCGACTTCGAGCTGCGGTTCAGCGCGTCCCAGCAGGCCGGCGGCGGGTGGGAGGGCCACGTGCTGCTCGACGTGTGAGGCGGAGCGGGCGGGCTCGGGGCCCGCCCGCTCCGCCTCAGGTGCGGCCACGAGGGAGGTCCGTTCGGCCTCCCGGACGTCGCCGGCTAGATGCGCACCACCACGCGCGCTTCGCCGATGCCCAACCCGCCGACGAAGATGTCGACCCCAAGCGCGTCGTTCAGCGCGTTGGCGGCCCGACAGCTGAGGTAGAGCCCGACGGGCGCAAGCACGGTGTAGGGACCCTGGGTCGAGGTCTCGACGGCGCTCAGGTCGAGCGTGAAGAGCTTGACCTTCATGGCGCCGCAGACGCGCGCCCAGAGCTTGCCCCTCACGGGGTCGATGGTGAACTCCACTGCCGTCAGCCGGCTGCAGTCGTTGAGGTTGACGAAGGTCAGGCCGCCGGAGTGCCAGATCCGCTGGCGGCAGCCGTCGAGGTCACGATCGGTGATGGGGAAGCGGTACGCGAGCGTCGGACCGACGATTCCGTTCCAGGGTTCGGCCGCGAGGACCGGCATCACCGAGGCCGGGGTGACCGGCAGCATCTGGATCTTGTTGTCGGTGAGCGCCCCCAGGATCGTCGGGTCGATCGCGACCTCCGTGTGGCCGTAGCACGGCAGCCGCAGCTTCACGCAGGCGACACCGAACGGGAACCCCTTGGGCAGCTCGGTGCCGAACGTCGCGTTGATCGCCCCTGCGGCGGTCTCGGTCAGGCTCGTCCCGACGTTCTTCACGCGCACGATCGGGAAGTCCCCGCCGAGCTCGATCGCGGTGAGGTCAAGGTTCAGCAGCGGCACGTAGGAATCCCCGACGAGGCCGTAGAGCAGCCCCTCGGTGGTGTCGATGCGGAACGACCTCATCTGCAGGGTGGCGCCGTCGCTGACGCGCAT
>JAZBOM010000228.1:0-11995 GCA_036351205.1 Thermoleophilia bacterium
ACGAGGCGCACCTCGACCCCTCGGCCGACGGCGGCCTCGAGAGCCGCGACGAGCTCGTCGCCCACTTCACCGGGCGTGAAGCCGTACTGCAGCAGATGGATCGAACTCCGCGCGGCGGCGATGTCCTCGAGCATGCGCGGATAGAAGGTCTTCCCCTCCACCAGCGGCTCGACCGAGCCGGCCGTCGACCAGGCGAAGTGCGTCCCCAGGTCGTTGACGGTGACGTCGTCCCGAGCCAGGAAGTCGGCCGTGGCCTCGAGAGCACCGTCGGCGGTGACCGCCGTCGCCGGCGGCGGCCAGCTCTCGGGCTCGGCCATCCTCAGAACGCCCCACCACGCCAGAGCGTAGACCGTGACGAGACCCACGGCCAGGACGGCGAGCGGCCACAGGAGCCACCGCCGGAGCCGGCCATTGCGTCTCCTCGCACCGGCGGTCACGACGGCGCTCCCATCATCGGCGTCTGCCTCCGTGCCGCGGCCCGTGTCGCCGGGCGGACCACTCGCGGTCGCCGGCGACGGCGGCCGCTCATCATGCGACCTCGAGCGCCTGCTCGAGGTCGGCGATCAGGTCGCCGGCGTCCTCGATGCCGACCGAGTAGCGGATCAGGCCCTCGGGGATGCCCATCGCCGCGCGCTCCTCGGGCGTGCACTCGACGTGGCTGGTGGTCGCCGGAGGGCCGGCGAGCGTCTCGACCGCGCCGAGGTTGGCGGCGCGGTGAGCGAGGCGGAGCCGCGGCAGCACGCGCTTGACCGCCTCGAGACCGCCCTCGAGGCCGAAGCTCAGCACGCCGCCGTAGCCGCGCATCTGGCGGGCGGCGATGTCGTGCTGCGGGTGCGACTCGAGACCCGGGTAGTTGACCACCGCGACGGCCGGCTGCGCCTCGAGCCACTGCGCGATGCGCAGCGCGTTCGCGTTCTGGCGCTCCACGCGCAGGTACAGCGTCTTCAGGCTGCGGATCAGCAGGTACGCCGCCATCGGGTCGAGCGCGGCCCCGGTGATCTCGCGGTAGTGGTAGACGCGCTGAACGAGCTCCGGCGAGCCGCAGACCACGCCGCCGAGGACGTCGGCGTGGCCGCTGAGGAACTTGGTCGCGCTGTGCAGCACCAGGTCGGCGCCGAGCGACAACGGGCTCTGGTTGACCGGCGTCGCGAACGTGTTGTCGGCGACGACGGTCGCGCCGGCCGCGTGGGCGGCGGCGGCCAGCCGGGCGATGTCCATCACCTTGAGCGTGGGGTTCGTCGGTGTCTCGAGGTAGACGAGGTCGCAGCCTGCGGCGATCGCCGCCTCGAGTCGCTCGTGGTCGGTCGTGTCGCAGAGCTCGACCTCGATCCCCAGGCGGGAGAGGAACTCGAGGAAGATGCGGTTCGTACCGCCGTAGGTGTCCTTGACCGAGACGACGCGGTCGCCCGGGGCGAGCAGGGCGTGGAGGGTGTTGCTGACGGCGGCCATGCCGGTGGAGAAGCTGGTCGCGGCCGGGGCGCCTTCGAGCGCCCGGACCTTCTCCTCGAAGGCGTGGACGGTCGGGTTGGTGTTGCGGCTGTAGACGTGGCCCGGCGCCCGCCCGAGGGCCACATCGAGCCACGCCTCGACGTCGGGGTAGCCGTACGCCGCGCTGTACACGATCGGCACCTGCGTGGCGCCCTGCACGAGCGACTCGCCCTCGCCGGCCCACACCGACAGGGTCGCGGGGTTCAGGCCTTCTGTGTTCTCCGCCATGGGGTAGCTCCTTCGGTCTCGTCCGCGCAATGATAGCGGAGCGGGCCGGCTGCCCAGGGTAGCGCGTTCCCGTCCGCGAGCGCCACGGGAACGCCGACGGGCACCGGCGATACTGAGGCGGCGCGGCATTTGGAACGACCGGAAGGAGTGGGAAGACGGACACGCTCGAGCGCGTCGTGGACTACCTGCTGAACCTCGATGCCCACCTGGCGGAGCTCGTCGAACAGCTGGGCGCCTGGGTCTACGCGGCCATCGCCTTCACGATCTTCGCCGAGACCGGCCTCGTCGTGACGCCCTGGCTGCCGGGCGAGTCGCTGCTCCTCACGAGCGGGACCCTGGCCGGTGCCGGGATCCTCGACATCGTGATCCTGGCGCCGCTGCTCTTCGTCGCCGCCTTCCTCGGCGACGTCTGCAACTTCCTCATCGGGCGCTACGTCGGGCGCCGCGTGCTGCGCAAGCCGCGGCGCTTCCCCAAGCCGGAGCACATGGCGCGCGCCGAGGAGTTCTACGCGCGCCACGGCGCGGCGGCCATCATCCTCGGCCGCTACGTGCCCATCGTCCGCACCCTGGCGCCCTTCGTCGCCGGCATGGCCGGCATGCCCCTGAAGAAGCTCATGGTCTACGCCGTCGTCGCCGAGGCGACCTGGGTCGTCATCTTCCTCGGCGCCGGCTACTGGTTCGGAACGGCGGCGTGGGTGCAGGACTACCTCGGACTCGCCCTCGGCGCGATCGTCATCATCTCGCTGCTGCCCGGCGCGGTGGCGTACCTCGTCCGCCGCTGGCGGCGCCACGAAGAGTCGTAGGGCGCCGCGCGGCGGCGTCCCGTCTCGTGCGGGACGCCGTCGACCCTGCGACGCCGACGGCCTCGAGCGCGACCGCGTGACGGCGGATCGCTTGACATCGCCTTCACAAGGTCGTATATAAGAGACTATGCAAATACGCGACGAAGCAACGACGCCCAACCTGGCCGACCTCCGGCCGCTCTTCCACGCCCACGCCGAGATGTGCAAGGCGCTCGCCAACGAGCACCGCCTCGCGATCATGTACGCGCTCAGCGAGGGCGAGGAGCGTAACGTCGGCGAGCTCGCCGAGATCCTCGGCATCTCGGTGCACAACGTCTCGCAGCACCTCCGCCTCCTCAAAGAGCGCCAGCTGGTGCGGGCGCGCAAGGAGGCACAGACGGTCTACTACTCCATCACGAACCCCAAATTCGTCCAGGCCTGCACGCTGATCCGGCAGGCGCTGGTCGAGCAGCACCAGGCGCAGGGCGAGTCGCTCCTGGCGGCCGAGCTCCTCGACGCGATCCGGCACGTCACGCCGGAGGCCGAGTAGAGACCCTCACCCGGACGGGAGAGCCGACATCACCATCGACCAAAGGGGCGGACGGCCCGCGGCACGCCGCGGCCTGAGGCCGACACGAGACGGACAGCCAAGCCAAGCACGGCACCCAAGGAGAGAGCGATGAGCGAGGATCTGAGCAGCATCCAGGTGGAGAAGGTCGTCGACGCCCGCGGCACCTCGTGCCCCGGCCCGATCCTGGCCGCCAAGAAGGGTATCCCCGGCGTCTCGGTCGGCGGTGTCATGGAGGTCCAGGCGACCGACAGCGGCACGACCAAGGACCTCCCCGCGTGGGCCAAGAAGATGGGCCACGAGTACCTCGGCGTGGTCGAGGAGCCCGGCTTCATGCGCCTCTTCGTCAAGAAGATGAAGTGACGATGAGCGAGGCCGCGGCACAGGAAGACCAGGACTTCGCCCCGCGCATCCTGGTCTTCAGCACCAACAACATCTCCGATCCCGGCATCGACCTGGCGGGCAGCTCGCACATGCACTACTCGCCCAACGTCATGGTCATCAGCCTCCCCTGCACGAGCGGCATCAAGCCGGGCTGGGTGCTCTACGCCGTCGAACAGGGCTTCGACGGCGTCTTCATCGCCGCCGACGGCGAGGAGTGCGCCTACCTGCCCGACTGTGCCGAGCGCACGGCCGGCATCATGACCGACGCCCAGGAGCTGCTCGTGGAGCACGGCTACGAACCGCAGCGCGTGCGCATGGCCGCCATCTGCTCGGTCTGCGCGGAGCCCTTCACCAACTACATGCACGAGTACTCGCGGTCACTGGCCGCGCTCGGACCCTCGAGAAAGGCGGGCGCATGAAGTACGACGCGCTCGTGGTCGGCAGCGGCATCGGCGGCATGGAGTCAGCCCTCAAGCTCGGCGACATGGGCTACAAGGTCCTCGTGGTCGAGAAGGAGGCCAGCGTCGGCGGCAAGATGATCCTGCTCAGCAAGGTCTTCCCCACGCTCGACTGCGCCAGCTGCATCTCCACGCCCAAGATGGCCGCGACGATCCACCACCCCAACATCGACGTCCTCACCTACGCCGAGGTCGAGAGCATCCGTGGCAACGGCGACGGCGGCTACCACGCCCGCGTGCGTCAGAAGCCCAAGTTCATCGACGAGGTCGCCTGCACCGGCTGCCGCCTGTGCGAGATGGCCTGCAACGTCGCCGTGCCCGACGAGTTCAACGCCGACATGGTGTCGCGGCGGGCGGCCTACATCGCCTACCCGCAGGCGGTGCCGAAGAAGGCGGTCATCGACCGCGCCGGCATCTCGCCGTGCACGTACGAGTGCCCGGCCGGCATCAAGGCCCACGGCTACGTCGCCCGCGTGCGCAGCGGCGAGTACGAGCAGGCCTTCGACCTCGTGCTCGAGGCGACACCTCTCGTGGGGTCGCTCGGGCGCGCCTGTTACGCGCCCTGTGAGGGGGAGTGCACCCGTGGCGCGCTCGAGGGACCCTTGCCGATCCGCCGTCTCAAGCGCTTCATCGCCGACGAGCACTACGGGCAGGCGGAGACCAAGGCCGTCGAGCGGCCCGAGCAGAACGGCCACAGGGTGGCCGTCGTGGGCTCGGGCCCGGCCGGCCTCACCGCCGCCTGGCAGCTCGCCCGCAAGGGCTACGGCGTGAAGATCTTCGAGGCGGCGCCCGCGGCCGGCGGCATGCTGCGCCTCGGCATCCCCGCCTACCGGCTGCCCAACGACGTCGTCGACGACGACGTCGCCAACGTCACGGCGATCGGCGTCGAGCTCGAGACGGGCGCCCGCGTCGACGACGTGGCCGGGCTCAAGGAGCAGGGCTTCGAGGCCGTGCTCGTGGCGACCGGCACGCACAAGGCCGTCACGCTGCGCGTGCCCGGTGAGGACCTCCCGGGCATCCGGAGCGCCCTCGCCTTCCTCGCCGACGTGAAGCTCGGCAACGACGTCGACCTGGCCGGCAAGCAGGTGCTCGTGGTCGGCGGCGGCAACGTCGCCATCGACGCGGCGCGCAGCGCGCGCCGGCTCGGCGCCGCCTCCGTCGCCCAGGTCAGCCTGGAGTGCTGCGAGGAGATGCCGGCCCACGACTTCGAGGTCGAGGAGGCGCGCGCCGAGGGCATCGAGCTGCACGACGGCTGGGGCATCGACCACTTCACCGGCGAGGGCCGCGTGCAGGGCGCCGAGCTCAAGGTCTGCACCTGCGTCTTCGGCGAGGACGGCCGTTTCGCCCCCGAGTACGACGAGACCCAGCGCAAGAGCGTCGCGTGCGACGTCGTCATCGTCGCCGCCGGCATGAGCGCCGACACCGAGGCCTTCGGTCTCGACACCAACGGCAACCGCACGCTGAAGGCCGACGAGGCCACGCTGCAGACGGCCGTGCCCCACATCTTCGCCGCCGGTGACGTGGTCACCGGCCCCACGATGATCACCACGGCCGTCGGCCAGGGCCGCCGCGCCGCCTTCATGATCGACCGCTACCTGCAGGGGCAGGAGCTCGACCCCGCGCTCTTCGACGAGACCCTGCCGGTCGCCGACAAGGACGAGGTGCTCGCGCGGCAGGACGTGTACGACCGGCGCGAGCCCTTCGAGTCCAGCGCCGCGATGAGTGCTTCGCCGACCGACTTCAGCGAGACCGAAGGCCCGATGAGCGAGGACGAGGCCTTCCTCGGCGCCGCCCGCTGCCTCGACTGCGGCGTGTGCTCGGAGTGCCACGCCTGCGTCGACGCCTGCCCCGCCGACGCGATCAAGCTCGACATGGTCGGCGAGGACATGGAGATCGACGTCGGCGCGGTGGTGCTCGCCACCGGCTTCACCCTCTTCCCGGCCGACGCCAAGCCGCAGTACGGCTACGGGCGCTACAAGAACGTCGTCACCGGCATGCAGATGGACCGCCTGCTGGCGCCGACCCGCCCGTACAACGCCGTCCTGCGCCCGAGCGACGGCAAGGTGCCCGACAACATCGCCTACATCCTCTGCACCGGGTCGCGCGACGACACCGTCGGCAACCCGCTCTGCTCCAAGATCTGCTGCATGTACTCGGTCAAGCAGAACCAGCTCATCATGGGCGCCCTGCCGCTCGCCGACGTGACCGTCTACTACATCGACGTGCGCTCGGTGGGCAAGGGCTACGACGAGTTCTACCAGCAGGCCCGGGACATGGGCGCCAACTTCGTCAAGGGCCGCGTCTCGGGCATCACCGAGACCGACGAGGGCAACCTCGTGGTCCGCTACGAGGACATCGAGAACGGCAGCGCCCTCGTCGAGACCGAGCACGACATGGTCGTCCTCGCGGTCGGCGTGCAGCCGAACCGCGCCGTCAGCGGCCTCTTCGAGGAGGGCGAGCTCGGCCTCGACGCCCATTACTACGTCGGCGAGGCCGACGAGGACATGGACCCGGGCCGCACCAACCTCCCCGGCGTGTTCGTCGCCGGCGCGGCCGCCGGGGCCAAGGACATCCCCGACTCGATCCTCCACGCCGGCGCCGCGGTCGCCCAGGCCGCCGCCCACCTCGAGAGAGCCAAAGTCGCGGAAGCGGCGAAAGCGAAGGTGCAGTCATGAGCGGCCGCAAGATCGGCGTCTACGTCTGCCAGTGCGGCGGCAACATCGGTGACTACGTCGACGTCGACAAGGTCGTCGCGGACATCAAGGGCGACGACGACGTCGTCGTCGCCCGCTCGGCGATGTTCACCTGCTCCGACGCGACCCAGCAGGAGATCGTGCAGGATGCCCAGGAGCAGGGCCTCGACGCGCTCGTCGTCGCCTCGTGCTCGCCCAAGCTCCACACGGTGACCTTCCGCGACGTCGCCAAGCGCGCCGGCATGAACCCCTTCCAGTACACGCAGGTGAACGTCCGCGAGCAGTGCTCGTGGACGCACACCGACGACCACGAGGGCGCGACCGAGAAGGCGGTGCGCCTCGTGCGCGCCGGCATCAACCGGACGCGCCTCACCGAGGCCCTCGAGCCGATCGTCGTCGAGACCACGCCGCGGACCCTCGTCGTGGGCGGCGGCGTCGCCGGTCTGCGCGCCGCCATCGGCCTCGCCGAGATCGGCCTCGAGGTGGTCCTCGTCGAGAAGGAGGCACAGCTCGGCGGCCGCGTCGCCGGCTTCGCCGAGATGTACCCCAACGGGCGCAACGGCGCCGAGCTGATCGCGACCCTCGAAGCGAAGGTCCGCGCCGACCCGGCGATCACCGTGTTCACGAACGCCGAGCTCATGGCCAAGAGCGGCAGCTTCGGCGACAACCAGGTCACGATCGCGATCCACGGCGAGCAGCTCGAGACGGTCCAGGTCGACGTGGGCTCGATCATCGTCGCCACCGGCGCCGACACGTACGAGCCCGCGGCCGGCGAGTTCGGCTACGGCCTGGAGGGCGTCCTCACGCTGCCGGAGTTCAAGAAGCTGGTGGATGAGGCGGCCGGCCCCCTCGAGTTCAACGGCCGGCCCGTCAAGACCATCGCCTACATCTACTGCGTCGGCAGCCGCCAGGACGAGAGCATCGAGGGCGCCCACACGTACTGCTCGCGCTACTGCTGCACGGCCGCCGTGCACGCCGCCCTCGAGGCCGCCGGCAAGAGCGGCGCAGGGCTGCGCCAGTACCACCTCTACCGCGACATCCGCACCTACGGCAAGTACGAGCTGCTGTGGAACGAGTCGCGCGAGAAGGGCTCGCTCTACCTGCGCGTGCCCGACGAAGAGCCGCCGGCGGTCGAGAAGCTCCCCTCCGGCGGCCTCAAGGTCACCGCCAGGGACCTGCTCACCGAGGGCGAAGAGGTCGCCATCCCCGCCGACCTCGTCGTGCTCGTCACCGGCATGGTGCCGCGCGAGAACGGCGAGCTGGTCAGCGTCCTCAAGCTGCCGGTCGGCAACGACGGCTTCTACAACGAGATCCACCCCAAGCTGCGCCCGGTCGAGACCATCGTCGACGGCGTCACCATCTGTGGCTCCTGCCAGTCGCCGAAGAACTCGGCCGAGGCCGTCGCCAGCGGCCTCGCCGCGGTCACCCACAGCGGGGCCATGCTCAAGCGCGGCTACGCCGAGCTCGACCCCATGGTCGCCATCGTCGACACCGACGCCTGCACCTGGTGCGGCAAGTGTCTCGAGACCTGCCCCTACGACGCCATCGAGCAGGTCGAGAGCGACGGCAAGCAGGTGGCCCAGGTCATCAGGACGGCCTGCAAGGGCTGCGGCGCCTGCGTGCCGGTCTGCCCGGTCGAGGCGATCGACCTGCAGGGCTACAGCGACGCCCAGATCAAGTCCATGATCGACGGCCTGATGGGGGTGGGGTGCTCATGACGCCGAACACGAACGGCTCCGGCCGCCCCGTCCTGCGCCCGGCCGAGGAGGGCCGGCGCGACATCCGCGAGATCGTGCGCGACGAGCAGGTCATGCGCCGCCGCATCCTCGCGGCGCTCGCCGACGGGCCGCTCACCGTGCCCGAGATCGCCGCCGTCCTCGAGCGGCCCACCCACGAGGTGATGTTCTGGGTCATGGGCCTGCGCAAGTACGGCTGGCTGGCCGAGATCAAAGAAGTGACCGACGAAGGCTACTACCGCTACCAGGTCGTGGAGAGGGAGGGCATATGACGCCGCTCGTGAACCCCGGGCTGGCGACAGAGCTCGAGCGCTCCGACGAGTTCAACGCCGACGCCTGCATGAACTGCGGCGTGTGCTCCGCCATCTGCCCGATGGGCATCGACGTCGAGGTGCGCAAGCTCTTCCGCTACGTGGTGCTCGGCATGGAAGAGAAGGTCACCGCCGAGACGGAGAAGGTGTTCTCCTGCCTGCTCTGCCGCCTCTGCGAGGAGAACTGCCCGGCCGGCGTCCACATCGCCGAGAACGTGCGCACACTCAGGCACCACATCGTGCGCACCCGCTTCGGCCTCGGGGAGGGATGACCATGCCTCTCGCGACCGGCGACGTCATCGGCATCCTCGGCGACAACCTGCGCCTGCGTGGCTCCGTCCTCCCGCTGTCCGCCAAGGTGGCGACGCGGTGGACCGAGGGCCTCGGCCTGCGGCGCGGCGGCGACACCGTGCTCTACACCGGGATGATGTACCAGCTCATCCCCTACATCGAGGGCCTCGTGAAGGCCGAGGTGAAGTTCGGCGAGTCTGCGCTCGCCAAGTACACCGGCCTCGGCCGCAGGGTGAACCGCTACGTCAACATCTCGGCCTTCATGGCGCGTCCCTCGGCCGCCGAGCGCGCCCGCTACGACCGCGTCCCGATCAACGTCGTGCACCTGCTGCGCAAGGCCGGCGTCGAATTCGGCGCCCTGTTCGAGGACGACCTCTACTCCGGCGCCCTGGCCTACGACCTGGGCCTCGACGAGGTCGTCGTGCGCCACGCGCAGCGCGTCCACGCGGTGTTCCGCAAGCACGGCGTGAAGACCGTGATCACCATCGACCCGCACACCACGAACATGCTGCGCAGCGTGTACCCGAAGCTCCTCGAGGGCTACGACGTCGAAGTGCGCAGCTACCTCGAGGTGCTGGCCGAGAAGGGCCTCGACGGCAGCGGCACGCACGGCGGCGAAGCGCCGGCCTTCGGCGACGTCGACGGCCGCGCCGCGGTGGCGCTGCACGACTCCTGCGTCTTCGCCCGCCACGAGAGTGTCGTCGACGAACCGCGCGCGCTCCTCGCCGCCGCCGGCGTCACCGTCAAGGAGCCCGAGAACGCGGGCCGCCAGACGTGGTGCTGCGGCGGCCCCGTCGAGTCGCTCTACCCGGCGAAGGCCGCGGCCAACGCCGAGAAGCGCGTCGCGCAGCTGCGCGCCGCCGGCCCCGAGGCGGTCACGATGTGCCCCATGTGCTACGTCAACCTGAGCGGCGCGGCCGGCGACACGCTGCGCTTCAAGGACATCTCCGAGTACCTGCGCGAGGCTCACGCCTCCTGACGAGGCCGCGCAGAACGACGACCGATCAGCACTGGAGGTGCTGGAGTGGACACGAGCAAGAAGACGATCATCCTGTTCAGCGGCGAGTTCGACAAGGTGATGGCGGCGCTCATCATCGCCAACGGCGCCGCCGCGATGGGCGACGACGTGACCATCTTCTGCACCTTCTGGGGCCTCAACATCCTGCGCAAGCGCGAACCGGTGAAGCCGGCCGGCACGAAGAGCACGCTGCAGACGATGTTCGGCAAGATGATGCCGAAGGGCACCAAGCGCCTCGGCCTCTCGAAGATGAACTTCGCCGGCGCCGGCGAGCCGCTGATGCGCAAGGTG
Source organism: Thermoleophilia bacterium (assembly GCA_036351205.1). Lineage (GTDB taxonomy): Bacteria > Actinomycetota > Thermoleophilia > UBA2241 > UBA2241 > UBA2241. The sequence goes on from JAZBOM010000228.1 coordinate 10,249, forward strand.
ATGAAGGAGCAGAACGCGATGTCGCTCGAGGAGCTCTTCGACAGTGCCCGCGAGCAGGACGTCAAGTTCGTCGCCTGCACCCTCTCGATGGACATCCTCGGGTTCAGCAAGGACGAGCTCGTGGACGACATCGAGTGCGAGGGCGTGGCCGCCTACCTGGGCAAGGCCGACGAGGCCAACGTCAACCTCTTCATCTGAGGTCGGCGACGATCTGACGACGGCGACGATCTGACGAGAACGCCGCGCTACACACGGACGCGACGAGGGGCGGCGGCCCGGACGGGCCGCCGCCCCTCGTCGCGTCCGGCCTCCCGTGCGGCGGTGAGCCGGCCACCCCTCCTTCGTCGCCCTTCATTCCCTGGCGGTCGCCCCGGCCGTGTCGGGCCCGCGACTCGGGTCCCGGCGGGCTACCTCCCGGCCGGCGTCGTCACGCATGTGTTTGCCCGCGCAACAATCGGGTAATTTTTGTCCGTTTTCGCGGTCCGAACACAGGGCCGGCAGACCAGACACCGACTCCCCAGGGGGTAGCAGAAATGTCAGCGACCGCCACTCTCGACCGCCGGGCGATCCTCGTCGCCGTGGCCGTCCTCGCCCTCATGCTGGCCTTCTTCAGCGTGACGGCCACCGCCAAGGCCGACACGCTGAAGCTGGCCGGCGGTTACACCCAGCTCACGACCGACCCGGGCACGACGAAAGTACTGCTGAAGCAGAGGGTCATCCCGCTGCCGATCTTCCCGTCGTGGGTCGTGCCGACCTTCGTCGACGGCAAGGCCGCCTTGAAGTACCGCTTCTACATCACCGGTGGTGCCATCGACTCGGCCACGCTCGGCGGTGAGATCTATCACTCCGGCGGACTCAAGTGGGTCAACCTGAAGAACGGCAAGAGCTTCAGGATCAAGAACTTCACGATCGACACGAACAACGCGCAGTTGACGGCCGAGATCCCCGCCCTGGGCGGCGCGCGGGCGCCGATCCTCGACCTCGACCTCTCGGGCGTTGAGGTCAAGCCGGGCAGGGTCTACACCAAAGTGGGGCCAGTCCCCGCCACGCTGACCGACGTCGCCGCCGGCGCCCTCAACCAGTACCTCGGCGTGAGCTTCTTCGCCGAGGGCATCCCGATCGGCACGGCCTACGTGTACGCGCGCTTCGCGAAGTAAGGACGCGAGGGGCACGAGAAAGGACGCGAGCCTCAGCCCATCGATGCCGCAAGCTGAGACCGCAAGGTCCTGACCGCGAAGGGGCGGCGGCCCGTACGGGCCGCCGCCCCTTCGCGTCTCCGCGACCCAGCCGGGCGGCGCGGTCACCCGGCCGGCTCGCCGGCGGACGACGTCAGTCGACCTCGAACACGCTGCCCGTGGCGGCTTCGGCGTACGCGCCGCCGAAACGCTCGCGCAGGTAGCCCTTGCCGCGCTTGCCGGTACAGTGAACGGGGGCGACGAGGCGCACTTCGGCGGCCTCGAGCGCGTCGCCGGTCGCGTGCAGTCGCGCCGGGGAGGCGTGCAGCAGGTGCATGCCGCCGATCACGGCCGTGACCCGCGGCAGCCCGTCGCCGGCCAGCGGCAGGGCATCCCCGCCCTCTGCCTGTACACCGGCGGCGACACGCCGCACGTGGTCGAGCGTGTTGACGACGCCGGCGTGCGCGCAACCGAGCAGCACGACCAGCCCGGACGCCGCCGCGGTCCAGACGGCCTGGTCGTCGACGACGTGGTCCCGCACTGTACAGGCCGGGTCGAGGAAGAAGTTGCGC
>JAZBOM010000229.1:0-4013 GCA_036351205.1 Thermoleophilia bacterium
CCAGCTGGTCGAGGTCGGCGACGCCGGCAAGGCGATGAACGCGGCCCTGCCGTATCGCGAGACGGTCGACCTGGTGCTGACCCAGACGCGCGCCCTGCTGCACGCCGACTTCACCGCTCTGCTGCTGCTCGACAGCGAGGCGCGCAGCTTCCGCCTCGAAGGCACGCAGGGCGTGCGCGGCGGCAGCTTCGACCCCGATTGCTGCGCCTACACGCCGGACTGCCCGGTGCGCGCGTCCATCTACCACGGGAGCATCGAGCGGCGACAGGGGCACGAGTGCGGGCTCGTCCCGCACACGATGGGCAGCGAGCTGGCGATCAGCCTCGCCGTCGAGAACGTCGGCGAGATGGCGCTGCTCGTCGCGGCGACCGACGACCGCTACCTCGCCCTGTTCGGGGACGAGGCGCTGGGCGCGCTCCAGGGGCACCTGCAGAGCGCGCTCACGAACGCCCACAAGTACGACGCGATCCGCCGCCAGGTCGTCACCGACCACCTCACCGGCCTCTACAACCGGCGCTACTTCACCAAGCGCGCCGAGGAGGAGGTCCAGCGGGCGCTGCGTCACCAGGCCCCGCTGAGTCTGCTGATGGCCGACGTCGACCACTTCAAGCTCGTCAACGACACCTACGGACACGCGACCGGCGACCGTGTGCTCCAGACGGTGGCCGGCACCATCAGGGACCTCCTGCGCGGCACCGACGTCTGCGCGCGGTACGGGGGCGAGGAGTTCGCGGTGCTGCTGCCGCACACGCCGGGCGAGAGCGCCTTTCATGTCGCCGAGCGCATCCGCGAGACGCTCGGGAAGACGCGCTACACCGGCCTCGGGCTGCCGGCCGACGCCAGCGTGACGATGAGCCTCGGGGTCGCCACCTGCCCCGGCGACGCCACGAGCCTCGAGGAGCTGCTCGAGTTCGCCGACAAGGCGCTGTACCGAGCCAAGGACGCCGGCCGGGACGCGGTGTGCACGTACGCCGGCCGGCCCGCCCGGACACGGGCTCACTGACCTCCTCCTGCCCATGCCTCAGCGGCGGGCCGCGGTGACCGCCGCCACGGAGCCGGCCCCGCACCCACGTCCCGCCTCCGGCGAGGCGCGCTGCGAACGGTGCTCTTCGGGTATACTCTTCTTGACCGCGCAAGGAGTTTGCCATGACCGTACGTGAAAGCGACCCACACCTGACTGCCGCGGAGCTCGCGGCGTGGAGGGGCATGCTGCGTGTCCACAGCGCCCTGTTCCACCAGCTCGACCAGGAGCTCGAGGTCGAGCACCGCCTGTCGCTGCGCGCCTACGAGGTGTTGGTCGTCCTCGAGTCCGCTCCCGACCGCCGGCTGCGTATGAGCGACCTCTCGCGTTCGGTCCTCCTCAGCCCGAGCGGCGTCAGCAGGCTGGTCGATCGCCTCGAGGCCGACGGCCTCGTGCACCGCCAGCGCTGCAGCGACGACGGGCGCGGCTTCTTCGCCATGCTGACCGACGAGGGCAGGCGGCGCCTGAGCGAGGCGCGCGCTACCCACCTCGCCGGCGTGCGCCGCCTCTTCCTCGAGCACTTCGAGACGGCGGAGCTCGACGAGCTCGCCGGGTTCTGGCAGCGCGTCGACCCGGGCGCCGTGATGCCCTGAGGCCGGCGACCGCCGCCGCCCTGCGTCACACCCGGGAGCCCTCGCTCAGGCGGCGTCCTCGGGCGGGCGCCGCAGGCGCTTGACGCGACTGCGCCGCGCCTTCTCCTCGAGGCGGCGCGCCACCGCGCCGGCGCCCGGCTTCGTCGGGCGCCGCGGCGGCGGTGGCGGCTCCAGCAGCTTCTCGAGACGTGCCCGCAGGCGGCGCAGGCAGATGCGCTTGTTCGCCAGCTGGCTGCGCTCACCGCGGCAGGCGACCACCGTGCCGGTCGGGCGGTGACGCAGGCGCACGCCGCTGTCGGTCACGTTCTGGTGCTGACCGCCCGGCCCGCCGCTGCGAAAGGTCTCGACCTCGCACTCGGCGAGCAGGGCTTCGTCGTCATCGGGCAGGCTGTAGTCCATGGCGTGAGGGGCGGCCGGGCGGCCCCGACCGCACGATACCACGAGGGCGTCGCGGGCGGCCGCAGTGCATCCCCGGGGCAGCCGCGGCGGCGGCGGCGCGCAGCGCCGTGACGGCCGCCGGGAGGTTAACTCCGGCAGCCCGCGAGCGTTGGAAGCGGTGGACTGGATGAAGCCAGCGAAGGAGCCACCGTGAAGACACTCAAGATCCTCGCCCTTGCAGCGGCGCTCGTGCTGCTCGGCGGCGCCGTCGCCTACGCCGCCGACCAGGTGATCGATGAGGTCCAGCCGGACGAGACGACCGAGGGGCGCGTGTGCAACGAGAACACCGTGCGCACCAACAACCCCGACGACCTCGGCGTCGAAGTGCGCACGCAGACGCGCACCCGACTGGCCTGGGACGAGGCCGCCGAGTGCGACGGCGACCAGACGAGGCTGCGCACCCAGGCGCGCGACAGCTGGACCGACGAGGACGAGGCGACACGCACGCTCACCCAGACGCGCAGTTCGCAGGCGACCGAAGACTCCGCCGCCCCCGCGGCCGGCCCGAGCGGCCCGGGTGATGGCAGCTGCGACTGACACGCACGGCACGACGCTCCACGGGCTCGTACGGGCGGGCGGCCCTCGTCGTGAGGCCGCCCGCCCGTACGTCACCCGTGCATTAAGTGGGCAAGAGCGCTACACTGGCGAAGGGGCCATCGTGATCGTGCAGCGAGGTGGTGTGTGGCCACGCTCAACCTCAGCCCGTCAGAGCAGGAGGCACTCGCCACCGCGCTGCGTCGCGGCGACAGCGGTGCGTTCGAGCAGCTCTACGCCGCCCTCCATCCCAGCATCTACAGCTTCGCCGCGCGCCTCCTCGACGACCGCGAAGAGGCCAAGGACGTCACCCAAGAGGTCTTCCTCGCCGCGTATCGCGACCTGCCGCGCCACCGCGGCGCGCTGCGCGTCGAGCCCTGGCTCTTCCGGGTCACCATGAACGCCTGCTACGACAGACTCCGCGCCCGGGCTCGCCGCGCCGACACGCCGCTCGAAGAGGTGTCCACGCTGGTCGACGCCCGAGACGGCTACGACCAGTCCGCCATGGCGGCCGCCGTCGAGGCCGCACTGCGCGACATGAGCCCTCGCTACCGGGCGGCGCTCATCCTGCACGACGTCCAGGGTCTCAACCGGCGAGAGCTCTCCGAGGCGATGAACGTCACCTGGGGCACCGCCGGCGTCCTCCTCTTCAGGGCGCGAGCGGCGTTCAAGAAGCGCGTCAGCGCGCTGCTGCCCGCCGGCAGCGGGGTCGCGGCGCTCGCCCTGCTCCCTGCCCTGCCGGTCCCGAGCGCGCTACAGGCGCCGCCGCTTTTCGGCGCCCCGGCCGCCGCCGCGCCGCTCGCCGCCCCGCTCGCCGCGGCGCCGCTGGCGGCGACCCCGGCGGCACTGCCGGCGGCGGCTCCGCTGCTCGGCATCGCCAACATCGGCGGCGTGTTGGGTACAAAGGTCGCCCTCGTGGCCGCCGGCGTCCTGGCCATGGCCTCCGGCCTCGCGATCCAGGACGTCGTCGACCAGAACGGTGTGCTGAGCCCAGGGCCCGGCGCGGCGGCCCTCGTCCAGTCAGCCGCGACGCAGGGCGACGGCGGCGACGGCAAGGCGTTCCACTCGCGCTGGCCGGGCGAGGTGCCCGAGCACCTGCAGCAACTGCGTGACGGCTCGACCGGCGAGTCGGCCCCCGCTAACCCCGGTTCCACCTCCGGCGCCGCCGGCACGACCGCGCGCGTCAACGATGGCACGGCGACGGCCGGCACCGACTCGAGCACCACTTCCACGCAGCAGTCCGGTGCGGTCGAGCCCAGTGCAGAACCGAGCGGCGCGACCTCCGGCGACAGCAGCCCGACCTCCGGCGACAGCAGCCCGACCGGCACCGACACCAAGACGACGTCCGACGTCAAGACCGGTTCGTCGACCGATCCGGCGGTGCGCCCCAAGTGACGCGCGACGAGGGGGCGGCGCCGCTTGCGCGG
>JAZBOM010000230.1:0-6491 GCA_036351205.1 Thermoleophilia bacterium
CCGCAAGGACGGCGGCCCGGGCGAGCGCGACGGCGTCGGCGCGAGCGAACCCGACGGCGTCTGGACGCGCGCCGCGCGGGCGATGATGCGCCGGCCGCTCATCGCCCTCGTCGCCGGCTGCGGCGCCCTTCTGATCCTCACGATCCCGTTGCTCGACATGAAGACCGGCATCTCCGGGGTGCGCGAGTTCCCCGACTCGACCAGCGCCAAGCGCGCCTTCGTCGTCCTCGAGCGCGAGTTCTCGGCCGGCCTCAGCGCCCCGATACTGGTGACCATCGAGGGCGACCTCGCGGATCCCGCCATCGCCAAACGCCTCGAGCAGCTTCAGGCCCTGGCGGGGACCGACGATCGTTTCGAGCTCGTCGGCTTCGAGACCGCCGAGACGGACGATCTTGCCGTCATCAAGCTGGCGGTCAATGCCGACTCGACGAGCGCGGAGGCGATGGAGGCGGTGCACTACCTTCGTGACGAGGCGGTCCCGCTCCTCGAGGCGATGGCGCCGGTCGACGTGCTCGTCGGCGGGGTCCCCGGGCTGTACACGGACGCGATCGACATGATCGACGTCTTCACGCCGTGGGTCATCGGCGTCGTGCTCGCGCTGAGCTTCGTGCTCCTCCTGGTGGCCTTCCGCTCGCTGGTCATCGCCGTGCAGGCGATCCTCATGAACCTGCTCTCGGTGGGCGCGGCCTACGGCCTCGTCACCCTCGTCTTCCAGCAGGGGTACGGCGTCGATGTGCTCGGCTTCACCCAGGTCGAGCGCATCCTCGCCTGGCTGCCGCTGATGATGTTCTGCGTCCTCTTCGGCCTCTCGATGGACTACCACATCTTCCTGCTGAGTCGCATCAGGGAGCGCTACGACGAGACCGGCGACACGCGGGAGGCCGTCGTCTTCGGCGTCGGCTCGACGGCCGGCATCATCACCGGCGCCGCGGCCATCATGGTGGCCGTCTTCGCCGGCGTGGCGATGGGGGAGATGACCATGTTCCAGCAGCTCGGCTTCGGGCTGGCCGCGGCGATCGCCATCGACGCCACCATCGTGCGGACGGTCATCGTCCCTACGGCGATGACGCTGCTCGGCCGCTGGAGTTGGTACCTACCGAAGTGGCTCGAGTGGCTGCCGCAGGTGCGCGTCGACGCGCCGTCGCCGCCCTCACCCGAAGCACGCCCGGAGCAGCGTCCCGGCGCCGCACCGGGCGCCGGCGGGCCGGAGTCCTCACCGTCTGACTGAAGACGGCCAGGGGCGTCGCAGGCCCCAAGTACGACCGAACCTCGCCCTCGCCGCAGAGGCGCAGATGAGTGCGCCGAGTCGCTCTAAGTGAGGCTGACGAGGCCTCGTGTGCGGCGTTCTGAGCACCCAGGCGCTCAAAGATTGTGAAATTTGACACAAGGCTCCCCGAGGCTCATCATGAACATACATCCGGATTACCGGATATCCGGATATCAGCGTTGTGACCGGTCGCCGGTCTCTCGAAGGAGTCGCCGTGGACGAGCGCCTCGAACGTGAAGTCAACCTTCTGCACGCCAACATCTGCCAGGCGCTGGCAGACCCCAAGCGGATCCTGATCCTGTACGCCCTCGCCGAGGGACCCCGCAACGTCGGCGAGCTCACCCAGGCGCTGGACGTTCCCCAGTCGACGATGTCGCGCCACCTCAAGGTGTTGCGCGAGCGCCGGCTCGTGAACACCGAGCGCAAGGGCGTCATCGTCTACTACTCCCTCGCCGACCCGCGGGTCGTCGAGGCGCTCGACACTCTGCGCGCCGTCCTCTTCGGCGCGCTGGCCCAGCAGGCCGAGCTCGCGCACGAGCTGGCCTGAGCCCGCATCCGCGATCCGCACCGTCTCCGCAGAAAGGACGCCGACCTGTGGCAAGTCTCACCGCCAGTGACAAGAAGTTCCTCGCCGAGCTCTTCGGCGAGCGTGTGAGTTTCGACAAGACCGAACGCAAGCTGTACGGGCACGACATCGCCGCCATGCCGAGCATGGTGAGGCCCGTGATCGGCAACACGGTGCCCGATGCCGTGGTGCAGCCGCGCAGCGAAGAGCAGCTCTCGGCGCTCCTGCGCTGGGCGAACGAGCAGAAGGTCGCCCTGACCCCCCGCGGCAAGGCCACCTCGGGCTACGGCGGCGTGATCCCCGTCAAGAACGGCGTCGTCGTCGACTTCTACTTCATGAAGGACATCGTGAAGATCGACGCCGAGGCGCTGACGGTGACCGTGCAGCCCGGCATCGGCTGGGAGAAGCTCGACCGCATGCTCAAGCGCGAGGGGCTCACCCTGCGCCTGTACCCGTCGAGCTACCCGAGCTCGACCGTCGGCGGCTGGCTCGGCCAGGGCGGCGCCGGCTACGGCTCGTACGCCTACAACTACTTCCCCGAGAACGTCGTCTCCGCGAGGGCCGTCCTGCCGGGCGGCGAGGTCCGCGTGTTCGAGGGCGACGACCTCGACCTGCTCGCCGCCGCCGAGGGCACGACGGGCTTCGTCACCGAGGTCACCCTCAAGGTCATGCCTCTCACCGACATCGCCGCGATGAGCGTCGGCTGTGAGACCGGCGAGGCCCTGCAGGGGATCGTCGCCGCGATCCACGAGCGCCGTTTGCCGGTGTGGTCCGTCTCGTTCATCAACCCGCGCATGGCGACGCTCAAGAACGAGGCTCCGCTGCGCACGCATCAGGGTCACGTCGTCGAGGACCACGTCGAGCTGCCCGAGCAGTACATCCTGACGCTGGCGTACGCGGCAGACGACAGGGAGGCCGTCGAGGCCGCGATCGGCGAGATCATCCTCACTGCCGACGCGCAGCGCCTGAGCGACGAGATCGCCGAGCACGAGTGGGAGCATCGGTTCAAGTTCATGGTCGTCAAGCGGCTCGGCCCGTCGCTCGTGCCGAGCGAGGTCGTCGTGCCGCTCCGCGAGCTCGGCGCCACCATGGCCGAGATCGAGACCGTGGTGAAGCAGCCGATCGTCAAGGAGGGCGTCATCGTCGGCACCGGCCCCGACGGCGAGCCCGAGGCCGTGATCCTCGGCTTCATCCCCGCCGACGAGCGCAAGTTCAGCTACAACCTCGTCTTCGGCCTCGTGCTCTCGATCATGAAGATCGCCGAGCAGCACGGCGGCCGCGCCTACTCGACGGGCCTCTACTTCGGCGGCAAGGCCGACTCGGTCATGGGCGCCGACGTCGTCCGTCGCCTGCGCGAGTTCAAGCAGCAGGTCGACCCGAACGGCATCCTCAACCCCAACAAGGTGCTCGACAACGGCGTCACCGGCACGCTGATGGACTTCGCCGGCAAGTTCGAGAGCCAGGCCCGCGCCCTCGGCAACCGCGTCACGCTGGACATCGGCGAGCGGCACGGGGAGGACGTCAAGGGCATCCCCGGCGACGTCGCCTGGTACGCCTACAGCTGTTCCCAGTGTGGCTACTGCGTCGACCAGTGCGACCAGTTCTACGGCCGCGGCTGGGAGAGCCAGAGCCCGCGCGGCAAGTGGTACTGGCTGCGCGAGTACATGGCCGGCGACGAGCAGTGGACGCAGGAGATGATCTCGACCTTCCTCGCCTGCACCACCTGCGAGATCTGCGATCGCCGCTGCTCGGCAAGTCTGCCGATCGAGCCCTCGTGGATGAAGCTCCGCGGCCAGCTGATCCAGGACGAGAAGCGCATGACGCTGCCGGCCTTCGAGATGATGGCCGCCGCGCTCACCGACCAGGGCAACATCTGGGCGGGCCACCGCAAGGACCGCGCCGACTGGTTCCCCGAGGACATGTGGGAGAAGCACGGCCCCGGCCACGAGTCGAAGACCGTCTACTTCGCCGGCTGCACGGCGAGCTACGCCGAGCCCGACATCGGCATCGCCGCGGTGCGCCTGCTCGACGAGGCCGGCGTCGACTTCACCTACCTGGCCGAGAAGGAGAACTGCTGCGCCACGCCGATGCTCGTGGCCGGCAAGTGGGACGTGTTCATCGAGACGATGAAGAAGAACATCGCCGCGGTGAAGGAGGCCGGCGGCGACACCGTCGTCACCAGCTGCCCCGCCTGCGACATGATGTGGCGCCAGGTCTACCCGAAGTGGGCCGAGAAGGAGGGCATCGAGTTCGGCATCACGCCGCGCCACTACAGCGAGGTCGTGGCCGAGAAGCTGGTGTCGGGCGAGTTCAAGTACCCGGAGAAGGTCGAGGCCGACGGCATCCGCAGCGAGCGCACGAACGGCGAGAAGAAGGTCCGCGTGGCCTTCCACGACTCGTGCCACCTCGGGCGCGCGAGCGGCGTGTACGAGCCGCCCCGCGAGCTCATCAAGGCCAACCCCAACGCCGAGTACGTCGAGCTGCCGTACAACCGCGAAGAGGCGCACTGCTGCGGCTCGGTCCTGACCCTGCTCGAGAACCCCGCGGCGGCGGCCAACATCGGCGGCGCGCGTCTCGAAGAGGCGGAGATGGTCGGCGCCGAGAAGATCCTCGCCGCCTGCCCGTGCTGCCAGTTCCAGCTAAGGGTCAGCGCCGACGCCAAGGGCAAGACGGTCGAGGTCGTCGACCTCGCCCACTTCTGCGCCGACGCCCTCGGCTACGACCTGCCCGACCCCAACGAGGACGTCCAGTTCCTCTGGTCGGTGTTCGAAGGCATGATCAAGCTGATGACGCCGCAGGGGTTCGCCGACCTCATGAAGACCATGTGGCCGGAGGTCGTCGACGCCATGCCGATGGGCATGGGCGGGATGATGCGCAAGATGGCCAAGGTGCCGGGCGCGCTCGAGGCGATGAAGCCGATGTTCCCGACGCTCTTCCCGCGGTTGCTGCCGCAGATGATGCCGGCTCTCCTGCCGACGATGCTCGAGCGCATCAAGGCGATCATGCCGATGCCGCAGTCGATGGAGGAGCTCATGCCTGAGCTCATGCCGGGGGTCATGGACAACCTCATGCCGCACATGATCGCCGACGTCGTGCCGCTCGTCACGGACGACCTGATCGCCTACCTCAAGAGCGAGGCCGGGCGGAACGGTAACGGCAAGGGCAACGGCAAGGTCCGCAAGGACCAGGTCGTGCCCGCGGCCGAGCAGAGCGAGAAGGAGCTGGTCGGCACACGCGACTGACCACGACAGGGGGCTCCAGGACGAAGGGGCCGGGAGGTCGAACGACCTCCCGGCCCCTTCGCGCCCTCCGGCGTGCTGCGGCCGGTCTCAGCCCTTGAGGTAGCGGTCGAACCACTCGAGCACGAGCTCGAAGCGCTGCACGCGGTGCACCGGGCTGCCGGAGCGCGTGAGCTCGTGCGACTCGGCGGGGAAGCGGACCATCTCGACGGGGCGCTTGAGCAGGCGGAGAGTGACGAAGAGTTGCTCCGCCTGCTCGACGGGGCAGCGCAGGTCGTCCTCCGAGTGCAGGATCATCAGCGGCGTGCGGATGTTCTCGGCGTAGGTGGTCGGCGAGACCGCGAGGTAGCTCTCCACGTCCTCGTAGAGGAAGGCGCCGAGGTAGCCCTTGAAGTCGAAGCCGAAGTCGCTCGAGCCCCACTCGGAGACGAACTGGTTGACGGCGCGCTCGCTGATCGCCGCCTTGAAGCGGTCGGTGTGGGCGACGATCCACGAGGTCATGTAGCCGCCGTAGGAGCCGCCGATGACGCCGAGGCGGTCGGGGTCGATGAAGCCGAAGCGGCGAAGGGCCTCGTCGACGACTGCCATGCAGTCCTCGTAGTCGACCGAGCCCCAGCCGGGGCCGAGCTCGCCGGGGCCGCGGATGGCTCGGCCCCACTCCTCGGAGTAGCCCGAGGACCCGCGCGGGTTGGAGAAGAGGACGACGTAGCCGCCGCCCGTGTAGACCTGGAACTCGTCGAAGAACTCGCTGCCGTACTGCCCGTACGGCCCGCCGTGGATGTTGAGCAGGGCCGGGTAGGTGCGGCCCGGCTCGAAGCCGGCGGGCAGCATGACCCAGGCGTCGACCTCACTGCCGTCGGCCGAGACCGCGGTGAAGCGCTCGGCGGCGGCGAGCTCGCGGGCGGCGGCGAAGGGCTCGCCGACGCGCGTGAGACGGCGTGCGTCGGCCCCGGGCGCCGCGGCATCGAACGGCGCGACGAAGAGCTCGGGCAACACGGTCGGCTCGGTCGCCGTATAGACGAGGCGGCCGGCGGCGGCGTCGAAGCCCGTGACGGCGCGCTCGCCGCCGACGAGCAGTCCCGGCGGCGTCGAGCCGTCGACGGCCACGCGGTAGACGTGGGTGTTGCCGCCGTCCTCGACGAGGAAGACGAGGTGCTCGCCGACCCAGGCCGGCCCCCGGGGCGTCGGGTACGGGTCGCAGTTTCGGTCGAGCGGCTCTGTGAGCAGTGCGATGTCGCCCGTGGCGGCGTCGACGACGGCGACCTGGGTGTGCTTCGGGTCGTCGAGCATCCCCGGGTAGCGCAGCACGGCGAGCCGGCTCCCGTCGGGCGACCACACGGGGCCGTTGGTCTGGCCGCCGCCGAGGGTCAGCCGCCGCGGCTCCGACAGGTCGGGCCCGCCATCGGGCCCGGAGGCCGCC
>JAZBOM010000231.1:0-2820 GCA_036351205.1 Thermoleophilia bacterium
GAAGTAGCCGATCAGGGCGAGGGCGACGACCGCCCCGAGGATGAGCCAGAGCGGCCAGCGGCGGCGCTTCTTCTCCTCCTCCGCCTCGGCCGCCGGCGTCATGACGCGCGTCGCCCCAGCCGCCGTCGCCGCACCGACGAACTGCGTGCGCTCGGCCTCGGGGTCGAACCCCGCGGCCGCGACCGGCGCCCCGGCACGCGCCGCACGCAGGTCGGCCGCGAACTCGGCGGCGTCGGCGTAGCGGTGCGCGGGGTCCTTGGCGAGTGCCTTGAGGACGATCTGGTTGAGCGAGGCGGGCATGCCCGCGACCAGGGTCACCGGCTCCTCGGGGACCTCGTTCACGTGCTGCATGGCGACGTTGACGGCACTGTCCCCCGAGAAGGGCACGCGGCCGGTGAGCATCTCGTAGAGCACCACGCCGACCGAATAGAGGTCGGAGCGCTCGTCGACCGGCAGCCCCCGCGCCTGCTCGGGCGAGAGGTACTGGGCCGTGCCCAGGATCGAGCCCGCCTCGGTCATGCCCGAGTCGCCGGCGCGGGCGATGCCGAAGTCGGTGATCTTGGCCGCCCCGTTGCGGTCGATGAGGATGTTCTGCGCCTTGATGTCGCGGTGGATGATCCCGTGGCGGTGGGCGAGCTCGACGGCGGTGAGCAAGCCGAGGGTCAGATCGACCGCCTCCGCCCCACCGAGGCGGCCCCGGCGCCGGATGAGGTCCTTGAGCGTCTCGCCCTCGACGTACTCCATGACGATGTAGGGCGTGCCGCCCACCTGGCCCCAGTCGTAGATCGCCACGATCCCGGGGTGGTTGAGCCCCGCGGCGGCCTTGGCCTCGCGGCGGAAGCGCTCGATGAACTGCGCGTCACCGAGGAAGCGCTGCAGCAGCACCTTCAGGGCGACGCGCCGGCCCAGCGTCAGGTCCTCGCCCAGGTAGACGTCGGCCATGCCGCCGCCGCCCAGCTTGCGCACGACGCGGTAGCGATCGTTGACGATCTGGCCGTCCCGGAACACGTCGCTCACTGTCAACTGCCTCTCATCCGTCGTTCAAGCTGTACGGCGCCCGCGCCCGCGTCCCTGCCCCGTCAGGGCAGGGACACCTGCTCCAGCGCCGCCCGCAGGACGGCGGCGGCGATCGGCGCGGCCACCTCGCCGCCCGTCGCACTGACGCCGTCGATCGCCACCGCGACCGCCACCTGGGGGTCGTCGGCGGGAGCGAAGCCGATGAACCAGGCGACGTTGGTGCCGTCGCCCTTCTCGCCGGTGCCGGTCTTGCCGGCGACCGGTATACCCTCGAGCGCCGCGCCCGTCCCCGTCCCCGCGGTCACGACCCGCTGCATCATCGTGTTCAGCGTGGCCGCGGTCTGCGGGGTCATCGCCTCGAGCCACATCTCGGGCTCGGCCGTGCTCACCGTCGTCCCTTCGGCGGTGAGCACCTCGTGCACGAGGTACGGCACCATCACGCGACCGCCGTTGGCGACCGCCCCGGCGACCAGCGCCATCTGCAGAGGCGAGGCGAGCGCGTTCTCCTGGCCGCAGGCAAACCACGCCGTGCCCAGCGGGTCCATGTCCTCGGTCGGCTCGAGCAGCTCGCCGTCGCGGTAGCGGCCGCTCACGGCGACGGCCTTCTCGGGCAGGGCGAGGGGCGGCCGCTTCCAGAAGCCGAACGCCTCGGCGCCGGCCGTCAGCTTCTTACGCCCGACGTCGTTGCCGACCTTGCCGAACGTGGTGTTGATGGAGAGGGTCAGCGCCGTCGTGAAGTCGTGCAGGCCGTAGACGGCGCCGCCGTAGTTGGTCACCTTGCCGCCGTAGACGACGTAGGTGCCGGTGTCGGTGAAGCGCGACTCCGGGTCGACGGCGCCGTCGTCGAGGGCCGCGGCCGCGGTCACGACCTTGAACGCCGACCCCGGCACGAAGAGACCCTGCAGGGCGCGGTCGAAGAGCGGCGCCGACGGGTCGCCCGAGTACGTGTCCCAGCGGCTCTCGAGGCGCGCCAGGTCGAAGCTCGGCGCCGAGGCCGCGGCGATCACGGCGCCGGTGCCCGGGTCGAGCGCGACGACGGCGCCCTGCTGCCCCTTGAGCGCCTGCTGCGCGGCGCGCTGCACGGCAGGCACCAGGGTGAGGCGCACGTCGGCGCCGTCCGGGCGCCGTCCGAGGATGCGGTCGACCCAGCCCTGCGTGCCGAGCTCGAGGCTCTCGCCGGTGAGCAGCTCGTTGAGCTCGGCCTCGAGCCCGGTGCGCCCGTAGCGCACGCTGTCGTAGCCGAGCAGGTGCGGGGCGAGCGAGCCCTGCGGATAGCGGCGCCGGTAGTAGCCGGAGCGCCGCACCGAGCCGGCGAGCACGCTGCCGTCGTAGGCGAGCAGGTCGCCACGGGGGTGCTTCATCTCCTGGGCGATGCGGCGGTGGTTCTCGGGCGCGGTGCGGAGGTCCTCGGCGCGCACGACCATCCAGTACGTCAGATTGACGATGAGCGCGACGAAGAGCACGGCGGCGACCACGAAGATCCTGGCGACGGCGCGGTTCACGGCCTCACCTCAGCTCCGCCAGGCGCCGGCGCTGGACCTCGTCGCCCGAGTGCACCACGGCGGTGCGGTGGGAGACCATGAGCAGCAGGGCGACGAGGATGAAGTTGGCGACGATCGAGCTGCCGCCGTAACTCACGAAGGGCAGGGTGACGCCGGTCAGCGGGATCAGGCGCGTGACCCCCCCGATGATGATGAAGGTCTGCAGCCCGAAGGCGGTGGCGAGGCCGCCGGCGAGCAGCTTGGAGAAGCCGTCGGGGGCCCAGACCGCGATCCTGAAGCCGCGCCACACGAAGAGCAGGAA
>JAZBOM010000232.1:0-2814 GCA_036351205.1 Thermoleophilia bacterium
GACCTGCGCAGCCTTGATTCCGCTCCGGGGCGCGCCTATCATCATTGGTGCGTGTGTACAGTCGTAATCTGTGCCACGCGACCCGTCAGGGGATCGAAGCGGCACCCCCACCCACCAGGGTGCCCGTCCCCGCGAAGGCGGCGCCGACCCTCCAGGCGCCGCCTTCTCCTCGTTGTCGGGCCGGCGCGCGGCACGACGAGGTCGGCGGCCGCGCGCACCTCCTCGTCGCCTTCGGCCACCGCCACGCCGAGGTCGGCCCAGCGCAGCATGTCGAGGTCGTTGAGGCCGTCGCCGCAGGCGACGGCCGGACCATCCCTCTCGAGCCTCGCGCGGAGCCACTCGAGCGCCCCGCTCTTGCTCGCCCGGCGGTCGTTGATCTCGATGAAGTGTGGCTGGGAGCGGCTCACGTTGAGGGTGCCGTCCCAGCGGGCGCGCAGGTCGGGCAGGAGGGAAACGATGTCCGCGGGGTCGGCGGCGAGCACGATCTTCGTCGGCGCGCGCCCGGCGACGAGCTCGAGAAGGTCGTCGACGACGCGCACGTCGATCCCGAGGTAGGACGTCGTCCACTCCGTCCAGCGGTCGTCCTGCTCCACGTAGAGTTGGTCGTCGACGAACACGTTGAGGTGATGACCGAGGCGTCGCGCGTGCCGCACCACGTCGGCCGCCGCGGAACTCTCGAGGGGCAGGTGGACGAGCCACTCGCCGGTGGCGAGGTCGGCGACCGCCCCGCCCGAGTAGGAGATGATCCGACCGCCGCCGGCGCCGAGGCTCTCGGCCGCGGCGGCGCCGCTCCTGACCATGCGCCCGGTGCAGACGACGAAGGTGACACCGGCCGCCCGGAGCTCGCCGATCGCGGCGACGAGGTCGGGGTCGACCGTGAGGTCGGGCGGCAGCAGCGTGCCGTCGAGGTCGGAGGCGACCAGGGACGGCCGTACGGTCACCGGCAGGTCGGCCGTCACCGGCCGGCCCCCGCCGGACCCCGCCGGCACGGTCACCGCCGGCGCAACCCGTCGATGAGGCTCTGCAGGTCGAGGTCGCCGTCGAGCGCGAGGCCGGCGACCCAGCCGATCGCCCCACAGACGAGCGTCAGGACCAGCGCGGCGAAACCGAGCCATGCCCAGACGACACCGGCGGCCAGACCGGCCAGAAGACCGACGTGTGCGGCTCTCATCCTTCTCCTCCCGATCGCACGATCACACGGCGGACCTCGAGGTCGAGCCGTGTCAGGGGCAGGCCGCCGGCCCGGCGCAGCTCGTCGGCGGCGACGGCCGCGGCGCGGCGGCGGACCGCCTCGAGCTCGACGCGCGGTACGTCGACACGGACCCACACCCGCCAGCCGCCGGGACCGCGGTCGAGCCAGACGCGCTCGACCCGCAGGCCCGGCGCCGCTGCGGTAAGCCCCCGGGCCAGCATGGCCTGCAGTGTCGCGACGTCGACCCGCGTGCTGGCGCCGCCCTCGCCGAACTCGACGACCGGCGGCGAGGGCGGCAGCGCCACGCGGATGGCCGCGACGAGCAGTGTCGCGCCCAGCGCGGCGCAGGCGACGGCGGCCACGGCCGTCCAGGTCGCACCGGCGTTCATCAGGTCGTCCCAGAGCGGGATGCGCCACTCCAGCGTCTCGTCGGCGGCCAGCGCCACCTGACGGACCACGACGGCGCCCAGCAGCGCGAGCAGGACGACGCCGGCGGCGGCGGCCGCGACGCGGGCGCCCCTCATGGCAGGTACCTCGCCAGACGCTTCACCGTCACGCCGTGAACGCGGACCCGGACCTCGAGCTCGCCGACAGCGAGGAGCGGGCGCACGGCACCCGCGACGCGCCGCTCGAGCTCGCGCCCCACACCCTGCTCGTCGACGAGCGGGCGCGCGACGGCGCGCAGGTCGAGCCGCAGGCGGCGCGCGTCGCCGCGCGCCGTGGCCGTCGCACGCAGGATATCGGGATGGCCGGCGACGGCCTCCTCGGCGGCGCCTTCGAGCGCCGCCGCCGGCAGCAGCACGCCGCCGGGGAGCCCCTCTACGGCCGCACCCGCGGGACCCTCCGGGCCGCAGAGCCAGAGTCGCGGCTCGTCGTCGCGGACGAGCAGCACCAGGAGCCCGGTGACCACGACCGCCGCGGCTACGGCGAGTGCGGCGCGCTCGCCGTAGCCCTCCGGCCAGGGCAGGTCGGCGACAGGCGAGAAGCCGCAGCCTGCGGTGAGGGCGACGAGTCGCGCGGCGGCGAGCACGGCGACGGCCGCGGCGATCGCCAGCAGGGCGACGGCCGCGGCACGGGCCAGGGGATCGGTCGTCGGACGACGACCGCGACGGCTGTCAGCCGTCGCCGCCAGCTGCCTGCTCCGGGAAGTGGATGTCGGTGACCACGACGTTGACGGCACGGACCGTCATGCCGGTCGCGAGCTCGACCTGCTGCTTGACCGCCGCCCGGCAGGTCTCGCCGACCTCGGGGATGTTGGCGCCGTACTCGACCACGATGTGGGCGTCGATGTCGACGAGGTCGTCGCGGAGGTCGACCGAGACGCCCTGCGCGCCCCTGTCGCCGCGCAGCCCCGAGAAGACGCCGAGAGCCGACGCGCCCAGCCCATGGACGCCCTCGACCTGCAGCAGGGCCTGGTGGGCGATCTTGGCGACGACGGCGTCGGAGATCTGTACGCCGCCGCTCTCGCCGGGCGCCTCCGGCTTAGGGGTCTCGGACATGCGCTCCTCCTCGTTCGTCGGCCGGCGGCACTGCGCCTGCCGGCCCGCGTCCCTCACTCTACCCCGCGCGGGCCGCGGTGCGTCAACAGACCGCCGGGGGACGCGCCGGCCGCGGGGTCCGCC
>JAZBOM010000233.1:0-3820 GCA_036351205.1 Thermoleophilia bacterium
CTGCGGCTGCGCCCCCTCACCGGCCTCGACGCCGCCGTCAGGGACTACGTGCTGGGCTCCTCGGGCACCGAGGAGTACCTCGAGCGGCTCTTCGCGCTGCTCGACTTCCTCTTCCCGCGGTACGCGGCCGAGGGCAAGGCGCACCTGACGATCGGCGTCGGCTGCACCGGCGGACGCCATCGCTCGGTCGCCATCGCCGAGGCCATCGCCGACCGGTACCAGAAGCAGGGCTACTACACGGTCGCGCGGCACCGCGACGTCGCCCGCGACTAGGTCGCGCGGCGCGGGCGGAGGCGACGATGCGACGCTACCTCGACTGGCTCTACCCGGGGATCGGGCTCAAGCGCTGGGTCTTCGT
Organism: Thermoleophilia bacterium; assembly: GCA_036351205.1. Lineage (GTDB taxonomy): Bacteria > Actinomycetota > Thermoleophilia > UBA2241 > UBA2241 > UBA2241. The sequence continues at coordinate 359 of JAZBOM010000233.1, forward strand.
GGCGGCGCTCGGCGTCGTGCTGCTCTCCTACACCGTCTTCGTCGCCGTCGGCGTCGCGTTCTCCGACCGGTTGCTCGGGGCGCTCGGCCTCGAGTTCCTGACCGAGCGCCGCCTCGCGGGCGCCGTCCTGGTCCTCGACGGGCTCGTGGTGGGGGCGCTTCTGCTCGCCGTCGGCCTGCGCAAGCTGTGGCGCTTCCAGCGCACCAACCCGGAGACCGCCTCCGAGATGCGCCCCGCGGCGCGCCTGGCGCGCGGGCCGCGCGTCACCGCCGTCGGCGGCGGGACCGGGCTCTCCGCCCTGCTCGGCGGCCTCAAACACCACAGCAGCAACCTGACGGCGATCGTGACCATGGCCGACGACGGCGGCAGCTCCGGCCTGCTGCGCCGGCACATGGGCATGCCGCCGCCGGGCGACATCCGCAACTGCCTCGTCGCCCTCGCCGACGACGAGTCGCTGATGAGCCGCCTCTTCCAGTACCGCTTCCCCGACGGGGGAGGGCTCGAAGGGCACAGCTTCGGCAACCTCTTCGTCGCCGCGCTGGCCGAGGTCACCGGCGACTTCGAGACCGCGGTGCGCGAGTCGACACGCGTGCTCAAGGTGCGGGGCCGCGTCATCCCGTCGACGCTCGAGGACGTCGTGCTGCACGCGCAGCTCGAGGACGGCGCCCGGGTCAGCGGCGAGAGCGAGATCACCGCCGCCGAGCGCCTGCCGCTGCGCGTCTGGCTGGAGCCGGACCGGGTCGATGCCCTGCCCGAGGCGATCGCCGCCCTCGATCAGGCGGACCTCGTCGTCCTCGGCCCGGGGAGCCTGTACACCAGCATCATGCCCAACCTCCTCATCGCGGAGGTCCGGGAGGCGCTCGAACGCACGCGCGCCTGGGTGGTCTACGTGTGCAACATCATGACCCAGCCGGGCGAGACCGACGGGTACACGACCGCCGACCACCTCGACGCCCTCTACCGGCACGGAGTGGCCGGCATGGTCGACGCCGTGCTCGTCAACGACACCCCGGTGAGCGGCGCGCTCGCCGCGTCCTACGAGGCCGAGGGGGCCATCCCCGTGCGGGTCGACGAGGAGCGCCTCAGGGCGCTCGGCATCAAGGTGGTGCACGCCGACGTCGCCGCCACCGGCGGCGGCGTGGTGCGCCACGACCCCGGGCGCCTCGCCGAGGCGCTCCTCGGTCTGCTCAGGTAGGCCGCGTGCGCGCCGCCCGGACGGAGTGGGGAACGTGAGCGGTCCGCACGCGGGGCCGCGGCCGTGAGCGGCGCCTCCACGGGGCCGCGGCCGTGAGCTTCTCCCACGACGTCAAGCGCGAGCTCGCCGTGCTCGTCCCGCAGGCGGCGCACTGCCGCCAGGCGCAGCTCAGCGGGCTGCTCTTCGGCGCCGGCACCTTCGAGATCTCGGCCGGCGGGCACTACGCCGTCCGGCTCTCGTTCTCGCTGCCGGCGGTGGCCCGTCACGCCCTCACCCTGCTGCGCCCGTACCACGTCGCGGCTCAGGTCCGCACGGTCAGCGGCGGCCCCGTGGGCCGCCGCTACGAGGTCGTGCTCGACGACCGTGAGGCCGGGCTGCAGGTCCTCAACGAGACCGGCGTGCTGTCGGATGCGCTGCGTCTGCAGCTGCGGGCGCCGAGCCGCCTGCTGCAGCGACGCTGCTGCGTCGTGGCCTTCGTGCGCGGCATGTTCCTCGGCTGCGGCTCGATCTCGGCGCCGTCCTCACCCGTGCACCTCGAGTTCACGCTCGAGGATCGCGACCTGGCCGAGCAGCTCGTCCGTCTGCTCGAGCGCCTCGACCTGCGCTTCGGCGTCGCCGCACGCGCCCGCAACATCGCCTGCTACACGAAGAGCTCGGAGACGGCCAACGCGCTGCTCGCCGTGCTCGGCGCGCACGACGCCGCGCTGCGGCGCGAGGAGCACGCCGTCCTCGGCGGCGTGCGCGAGCGGGCCAACCGGCTGGCGAACTGCGATCAAGCCAACGCGCGCCGCGCGGCGACGGCGGGCGAGCGGCAGGCCGACGCCGCCCGGCGCCTGATGGCCGACCCCTCGTGGGCCGGCCTGCCGCCGACGGTCAAGGAGGTCGCGGAGCTCCGCTTGCGCTACCCGTTCCTGAGCCTGCAGGAGCTCGGCGGCCGCACGCGGCCGCCGCTGGGCAAGTCGGCGCTGAACCACCGTCTGCGCCGCCTCATGGCGGCGGCCGACGAGCTCGACGCCTGAGCGGCCGAGGCGCTCGACGCCTGGGCGGCCGCGCCACTCGAAGCCGGAGCCGCCGCCGGCCCGGCTACATCTTCCGCGCCACGTGGCTGGTGAGCTCGCCCAGCCGGTGTGTGTAGCTGCCCATCTCGTTGTCGTACCAGCCGAAGACCTTCACGTGGGTCAGCGGGATGCGGACCGACTCGCACTCGGGGCTCGGCCGCGGTGAGCCGGGCGGGACCTTCAGGTCCATGAAGCCGGTGCGGGTGTGCGTCTCGACGCCCTCGATCACGACGGCGGCGTCCTCACCGAGCATGTCGGCGGAGACGTTCTGCTCGTCGCTGTACTTGAGCAGGCCGCGCGCCTCGGCGGCGGCCGTCTCCTTGTAGATGGCGTTGATGGCGTCGCGGCCGACGGAGACGGAGCCGTCGGGCAGGGCCTCGCTCTGGAAGGTCACGTTGAGGATGATGAGGCTGACGCTGTTGGTCGGGATGCGCACCGAGTCGGCCATGAAGCCGATCTGGGCGATCTGCGGCATCACCAGCTCGAGCGCCGCCGCCGCGTTGGTCGAGGTCAGGACCACGTTGCCGATGGCGCCGCGGCTCTTGCGCAGATCGGTCGCCCCGGCCTTGGGGACGGTGTCGAGCACCGGCTGCGAGGGGGTCACCGCGTGCACCGTGCTCATGCCGGCGGTGATCATGTTCTTGGTGAGGTCGCGGTCGAGCAGCGGGCGCATCATGTGGGCCAGCGCCGTCGTGGTGCACGACGCCGCCGAGACCACCTTGTGCGTGGCGGGGTCGAACTCGAACTCGTTGATGCCGTTGATGAAGAGGGCGGAGTCCTCGGGCAGCGCCACGCCCGTCTTCTTGACCTTGAACGGCGAGCTGTTCACGACCACGCGGGCGCCGGCGGTGAGGTGACCGCGGATCGCTCCCTTGGCGTCGTCGGGGTCCGCGTAAGGGTCGCGGAAGGTGCCGGTGCACTCGACCACGAGGGCGACACCGTGCTCGCGCCAGGCGACGTCCTTGGGGTTGCGGGCTTCGCGCAGGACGACGAGCTCCTTGCCGTGCGCGCGCATGAGCCCGCGCGCCTCGTCGACGACCTCGACGTCGCGCACGCCGGACTGGCCGTGCAGGAAGCGGTGGAGAGGGCCGTACGTGCTGTCCTTGGCGATGTACTGCGCCAGGGCGTCCAGCGAGGTACCCGCCTGGCGCCCGAGGTTGATGACGATGCGGTCGAAGTCGTCGTGCCCGAGGTGGTGCCAGAGCGTCA
>JAZBOM010000234.1:0-8104 GCA_036351205.1 Thermoleophilia bacterium
GGCGCTCTTGGGCCGGCGCAGGGCGTCGCGCGCGATGAGTTCGACCTCCCACATGCGGCCCCAGCGGACGAAAGAGTCGTAGTTGAGCTTGAGCATGGCCGCCGACGGGGCGTCGGGGTGCACCTTGCCCTCGCGCCAGGCGATGATCTTGAGCTCGTCCATGATCGCCGCGATGTCGATGCCCTGCGGGCAGCGCGTGGTGCAGGTCTGGCACCCGGTGCACAGCCAGATGAACTTGTCTTCGAAGATCATGTCGTACTGGCCGAGCTGGACGGCGCGCATGATCTGCGCCGGGTGCATGCCGGCGTGCTCGGCCACCGGGCACCCGGCGGTGCAGCGCTTGCACTGGTAGCAGAGGTACGGGTTCTCGGCGCAGCCGTCGCCCACCTTGGTGGCGAGGACCCCGCTCGGTGTGCAGGTCGTCATCGCCACCTCCTAGGCTACGGCCGGCCGCGGCATGAGGCCCGCGGCCTCGACGATCTCGGGCACCGCCGGCTCCCACTCGATGGCCATGATGTGGACGCCGGCGACACCCTCGATCTCGGTGAACTCCTTGATCATCTCGACGGCGATCTTCTTGCCTTCGGCCTGTGAGGCCGGGCCCTTCTCGACGCCCGCCATGCGGTCGACGATGTCCTGGGGCACGTCGATGCCGGGCACGAACTTCTGCATGTAGCGCGCCCCGCCGACGCCCTTGAGCGGGGTGATGCCGGCGAGGATCTTGATCTCCTTGTGCAGCCCGAGGGCGCGCACCTCCTCCATCCACTTCTTGAACTTGGGGACGTTGAAGATGCACTGCGTCTGGACGAAGTCGGCGCCGGCCTCGATCTTCTTCTGCAGGCGCAGGGCGCGGAACTCGAACGGGTCGGCGAAGGGGTTCTCGGCGCAGCCGATGTAGAGCTCGGGCGCGACCGGCATCTCCTCGCCGCACTGGAACTTCTTGTCGTCGCGCATGTCCTTGTACATGCGGATCAGGTTCAGCGAGTCGAGGTCGTGGACGCCCTTGGCCTCGGGGTGGTTGCCGAAGCTCATGTGGTCGCCGGTGAGGCAGAGGACGTTCTTGATGCCCAGCGTGTAGGCGCCGAGGATGTCGGCCTGCATGGCGAGGCGGTTGCGGTCGCGGCAGGTCATCTGGAGGATGGCCTCGACGCCGTTCTGCTGCGCGGTGTAGCCCGAGGCCATGGAGCAGACGCGCACGACGGCGGTCTGGTTGTCGGTGATGTTGACGGCGTCGACGTAGCCCTTGAGGATCTTGGCCTTCTCCTCGATGACGCCGACGTCGGCGCTCTTCGGCGGGCCGCACTCGCCGGTCACGGCGAACTTGCCCGCCGCGAGGACCTTCTCAAGGTTGGAGCCGGCCTTGTATCCGTTGTCGCTCATACCGGCTTCGCCTCCTCACGCACCATCTTGCGCGGGCCGCCGGAGCTCGACTTGCTCCAGTCCTTCGGCGGCCGCAGCTCGAACATCAGCTCCTCGCGCCCCTGGGCCTTGAGCCGGTCCCAGATGAGGTGCCAGGCGCACTCGATGTCTTCCTTCTCGGGGGTCGTGACCTCGCAGAGCCCGTCGTGCGAGCCGCCGCAGGGCCCGTTCATGAGGCTCTTCGAGCAACGCACGACGGGGCAGATGCCGCCGGTGAGCCCGATGCGGCAGTCGCCGCAGGCGACGCAGCGCTCGAGCCACAGGGCGTGCTCCTGCGGCATGCCCAGCATGTTGGTGTTGACGGCCGGCATCACGAGCTTGGGGGCGAACTTCTCGGCCATGCTCTGGATGCCGATGCCGCAGGCCATGCTGAGGACGACGTCGGCGGCCTCGACCTTCTCGGCGATCATGTCGAGGTACTCCCACTCGCACTGGCGGATCGCGGCGGTGTGCTCGATCTCGACCTCGCGGCCGTCGGCCTGGGCCTTCATCCTCAGCTCGCTGGCGAGGATCTCGGCCTCCTTCTCCCCGCCGGTGAGGCAGATGGCGACGCACGTGTCGCACCCGGCGACGAGAACCTTCTTGTGTCCGGCGACGAGGTCGAGGATCTCGTCGAACGGCTTGCGTTCAGCGGTGATCATTCGGCGGGTCCCTTCTCGGTGGTGGCGGAGGCGGCGTCGGGCGCCGGCGCTGAGGCGCCGGCCGGCGCCTCCTCGGGCATGGCCACGTCGGCGGCGGCCTCGCGGGCCGCGGCGTGCGGCGACACGTCGTGGCGCCGCAGCGGGTTCGGCCCGAGGTGCTTGATGCGGTCCGTGAACTCGGTCGCGACGCGGGCGAACTCGGCGCCCTGGGCCGACGACATGTTGTACATCTCCACGCGCTCGGGCTCGAGGCCGACCTCGGCGAGCAGGCGCTTGACCTGCCCGACGCGCTGGCGCGCCCAGAGGTTGCCCTTGAGGTAGTGGCACTCGCCCTCGAGGCAGCCGGCGGCGTAGACGCCGTCGGCGCCGGCCTCGATCGCGCGCATCAGGTGGATGACCTCGAGCTTGCCCGTGCAGGGCAGCTTGATCATGCGGATGTTCGACGGGTACTGCAGGCGCATGCTGCCCGCCAGGTCGGCGGCCGCGTAGGCGCAGTAGTGACAGGCGAACACGATGATCTCGGGCTCGAAGTCGGGGTCGACGGGCTTGGCCGCGACGGCCTCACCCTCGGTCGTCTCGACGACGACGGCGTCGGGCTCGGCCATCTCAGCTCACCTCCATGAAGAGCGCCTCTTCCTTGGCGAAGACCTGCGCGTCGGTGTAGTGGTGCAGGGTGATCGCCTTGACCGGGCACTCGCTCACGCAGATGCCGCAGCCCTGGCAGGCAGCCGCCTCGATCTTGGCCTTCTTCGAGTCGGCCTCGATGATCGGGACCTCGTACGGGCAGACGCGCACGCAGGTGAGACACGCGGCGCACTTCTCCTGGTCGACCTCGGCGACGACGCCGCCGGCTTTGAGGGCCGGCTTGGCCAGGATGGCCGCGGCCCTCCCGGCGGCGGCGTAGGCCTGGCTGATCGTCTCGTCGATGCTCTTCGGGTAGTGCGCCGACCCGGCGAGGAAGAGGCCCTCGCTGGCGAAGTCGACGGGGCGCAGCTTGACGTGCGCCTCGAGGTAGAAGCCGTCGCTCGTGAGCGGCACCTTGAGGAGCTTGGAGAGCTCCTCGCCGCCCTCGGTCGGGACCGCCGGCGTGGCGAGCACGAGCAGGTCGACCGGCAGCGTCATGTCGCGGCGCAGGAAGGGGTCGCGGTAGGCGACCTCGACCCGGCCGTTGGCGCTGACGACCGGCTTCGTGTCGTCGTCGTAGCGCGTGAAGACGACGCCCAGCTCACGGGCCCTGGTGTAGTACTCCTCGAGGAGGCCGAAGGTGCGGACCTCCTTGAACCACACGTAGACCGGTCGGTCGGGCTGCTTCTCCTTGAGGGCGATGGCGTTCTTGATGCTCTGCTGGCAGCAGGTGCGCGAGCAGTAGGGCTTGTGCTCGTCGAGCGAGCCGGCGCAGAGGACGAAGCCGACGGCGCCGGCGGCGTCGAGGGCGGGGTCGTCCTCCTTGAGCATGCGCTCGAGCTCCATGCCGGTCACGACCTTGGGGCTCTGGCCGAGGCCGAAGAGCTCGGGCCGGTCCTCGCGCGAGCCGGTGGCGACGACGACGACGCCGTGGTCGATCGGCGTGCGGGCGCCGTCCTTGGCTTTGACGACGCTCGAGAAGTTGCCGATGAAGCCGTGGAAGTCGATGAGCTCGCTCTCGAGGTGGATCTTGACGTTGGGGTTGTCGATGAGCCGCTGCTCGAGCCCCGCGACCAGCGCCGACGGGTCGCCGCCGCGGATCGTGCGCCCGAGCTCGAGGACGTGGCCGCCGAGACGCGGCGAGCGCTCCACGAGGTGTACCTCGTGGCCCATCTCGCCGAGCGCGGCGGCGGCCGTCATGCCGGCCACGCCGCCGCCGATCACGAGCGCGGAGTGGGTGAGCGGCACGTCGACCTTGTAGAGCGGCTCGAGCATGCGCGCCCGGGCGACCGACATCCTGACGAGGTCCTTCGCCTTGTCGGTCGCCTTCTCGGGCTCCTGCGCGTGCACCCACGACGCCTGGTCGCGGATGTTGGCCATCTCGAAGAGGAACGGGTTGAGCCCGGCCTCGCGGAGCGTGTCCTGGAAGATGGGCTCGTGCGTGCGCGGCGTGCAACTGGCGACGACCACGCGGTTGAGCTGGTGCTCCTCGATCTTCTCCTTGATCAGCGAGAGCGAGTCGGAGGAGCACGTGTACATCGTGTCGGTCGCGAACTCGACGCCGGGGAGCTGCTGGGCGTACTCGGCGACGCTCTCGACGCCGATCACCCCGGCGATGTTGGAGCCGCAGTGGCAGACGAAGACGCCGATGCGCGGCTCCTCTTCGCTCACCGCGCGCTCGGCCGGGTACTCCTTGTCGACGGTGAGCGTGCCGCGCGAGTCGGCGAGGCCGGTCATGACCTGGGCGGCCGCGGCCGAGGCCTGGGCCACCGAGTCGGGGATGTCCTTGGGCTCGCCGAACGGCCCGGCGACGAAGACGCCCTTGCGGCTGGTCGCCAGGGGCTCGAACTCGTGCAGTTCGCAGAAGCCGTGGCGGTTGAGGGCGATGCCGAGATGGCCGGCCGCCTCCTGCGCCTTGCGTGACGGCTCGAGGCCGGCCGAGAGCACGACCATGTCGAACCGGCTGGTCCGCATGACGCCGCTCTCGTCCTCCCCGGTGATCAGGAGGTCGCCGGTGGCCGGGTCTTCCTTGATGTTCGAGGGCCGCGAGCGCACGAACTTGACCCCGCGGTCGACGGCGCGCTGGTAGAAGGCGTCGAAGCCCTTGCCCTGGGCGCGCATGTCCATGAGGAAGACGGTGGGCTCGCAGTCGGCGACGTGGTCGATGGTGAGCATCGCCTGCTTGTTGGCGAACATGCAGCAGACGCTGGAGCAGTACTCGTGGTCCTGGTCGCGCGACCCGACGCACTGGATGAAGGCGACCTTCTTCGGGTGGGCGCCGTCGCTCGGGCGCTTGACGTCGCCGATGGTCGGGCCGGAGGCGCTCAGCATGCGCTCGTACTCGAGCGCCGAGAGCACGTTGGGGTAGCGGCGGTAGCCGTACTCGCTCTTCGACCCCGGGTCGTGCAGGTCGAAGCCGGTAGCGAGGACGACGGCGCCGACGTCGTAGGTGTACTCGGCGTCGCGCTCGCCGTGCAGCAGGGCGCCCGGGCCGCAGGCCCGCACGTACTCGAAGCACTCGGAGCAGATCGCGCAGTCGAGGCAGCGGCTCGCCTCGGCGACCGCCTGCTCCTCGGTGAAGCCGGTGTTGACCTCGTCCCAGACGACCTTGCGCGCCGCGCCGGCCAGCTGGGGCATCGGGAGCCGCGCCATGACCTCGGTCTTGGCGAGCACCTCGTCGTCGGGCTTGGCCTCGTCCATCTGGTCGTCCCACACCGGCACGAGCTCCTCGCCGCGCAGGTGGTTGTGGATCGAGCGCGCGGCGCGGCGACCGGCGGCGACCGCCTCGATCGCCGTCCACGGGGCGCTGGCCGAGGCGTCGCCGCCGGCGAAGACGCCGGGGCGCGCGGTCATGTGCGTCTGCTTGTCGGCGACGATCTGGCCGCGCTCGACCGCGATGCCGGTCGCGCCTTGGAGAAAGTCGTCGACCATGCTCTGGCCGATGGCGAAGATCACCGTGTCGCAGTCGAGGTCGTGGTCGGTGCCGTCGAGCCGCACCGGCGGCCGCCAGCCGCGGGCGTCGGGCTCGCCGAGCGCGCACGAGCTGAAGGTGACGCCGCAGGCGCGGCCCTTCTCGTCGACCTTGATCGCGTCGGGCATGCAGGAGCAGTTGAAGAGGATGCTCTCGGCGAGCCCCTCCTCGACCTCCTCGTCGGAGGCCGGGACGGTGGCGTCGTCCTCGATGCAGTTGATGACGACCTGCTCGGCGCCGAGGCGCAACGCGGTGCGGCCGGCGTCGAAGGCGACGTCGCCGCCGCCGATGACGACGACCTTCTTGCCCATCTCGACGGGCTCGCCGACGGTGGCCTTGTAGAGCAGGCTGACGGCGTCGAGCACGTTGGGCGCGTCGGCGCCGGGGATCGGCAGCGTGCGGCCGCCCTGCAGCCCGACGGCCATGTAAACGGCCTTGTAGCCGTCGTCGAGCAGGCCGTCGACGGTGACGTCGACGCCACACTTCTTGCCGCACTGCAGGTCGACGCCGAGGGCGAGGATGCGGTCGACGTCCTGCTGCAGCGCCGCCTTGGGCAGGCGGTACTCGGGGATGCCGTGCCGCAGCATGCCGCCGGGCTCGGCCTTGCTCTCGTAGACCGTGGTCTCGTAGCCGAGAAGCGCGAGCTCGCGGGCGGCGGTGAGACCGCTGGGGCCGGCGCCGATCACGGCGACCTTCTCGTCGTACGTCACGGCCGCCTTCTCGGGCAGCGCGACGTTCTCGTTGGCGAAGTCGGTGACGAAGCGCTTGAGACTGCGGATCGCGATGGGGTCGTCGACCTCGCCGCGCGTGCAGTCGACCTCGCAGCGGGCCGTGCACACGCGGCCGCAGACGGCGGGGAAGGGGTTGGGCTCGCTGGCGACCGTGTAGGCCTCGGCGAACTTGCCGTTGCGGATCAGGGCCACGTACCCCTGCGCCGACGTGGACACCGCGCAGGCGCGCTTGCAGGGCGCGTGGCCCTTCTTGGTGACCGCGTAGGTGTTGGGGATGGCCTGGGGGTAGAGCTTGTAGATCGCCGTGCGTTCGCCGAGGTCCTCGTTGTACTGGTCCTCGACCTTGACGGGGCAGACCGGGACGCACTCGCCGCAGCTCGTGCACTTGTCCGGGTCGACGAAGCGCGCGTGGTGGTAGACCGTGGCCTTGAAGTCGCCGGGCTCACCCTCGAGCCCGATCAGCTCCGAGTTGGTGACGATGTCGATGTTCAGGTGGCGTCCCGCCTCGACGAGCTTGGGCGCCAGGGTACACATGGAGCAGTCGTTGGTGGGGAACGTCTTGTCGAGCTGGGCCATGTGGCCGCCGAGGGCCGGGGCCTTCTCGACGAGGTGCACCTTGTACCCGCCTTCGGCGAGGTCGAGAGCACACTGGATGCCCGCGACACCGCCACCGCAGACGAGGGCAGCACCGGTGGTCTTGGGGGGTGGACCCGGCATAGGCGAACTCCTTCGACGAGCGAGCGGCTGGCCCAAAGCGTGGGTGATCACAGACTCCGCGACCCACTGGGATGTGGACCAAGTATAGCCGAGCGCTCGCGCACCCGTCCACAAGCCCATGGCGCCTCGGGGGAGCCTCGTCAAGGGGGTTGAGTGTCCATAAACGCTCCGTCGAATCCGGGCATCTCCGGGCGGCCGGAGCACCTATGATTGCGGGTGAAGGGTGCGCCCGGCGACGGCCGCCGGCCGCGCGGGCGAGCGGGCGAAAGGCAGGACCTCGATGACGACTCCACACGGGCCCGTTCGCGGCGGTGAGGGGGCGGACCGGCCCGGGGTCGACCCCGAGCCCGAGGGGCGGGTCGACCCGCTCGGCCTCGAGCGCGAAGCCCGGGTCGACCCGCTCGGCCTCGACCCGGCCGAGCTGCGCGCCCTGGGTCACTGGGTCGTCGAGCGCGTGGTCGAGCATCTCGAGGGGCTGCCGCGGCAGCCGGCGGTGCGGACCGGCACGCCCGACGAGCTCCGCGCCGCGCTCGGTGGGCCGCCGCCGGAGGAGGGCGGCGACCCGCTCGAGGCGCTGGAACTGCTGACCGAGGTCGCCCTCGCGCACATGCAGCACGGCGACCACCCGCGCTACTTCGCCCGCGTACCGAGCCCGGCGTCCTTCGCCGCCGTGCTCGGCGACTGGCTGGGCACCGGGTTCAACGCGATCGCCGCGTCGTGGAGCGGCGGCTCCGGGCCGACGACGGTGGAGCTCGTCGCGCTCGAGTGGCTGAGGGAGCTCGTCGGCCTGCCCGAGGGCACCGAGGCGGTGATGACGAGCGGCGGGTCGGCGGCGAACCTGGCGGCGCTCGCCGCGGCGCGCGCCGCGACCGGTCCGGGGGTGTGCTACCTCTCCGACCAGACCCACGCGTCGGTCGCCCGCGGGCTGCGGGCGCTGGGCTTCCCGCCCGAGCACGTCCGCGTGCTCGGCTCCGACGAGGGCTTCCGCCTGCCCGTCGCGA
>JAZBOM010000235.1:0-7114 GCA_036351205.1 Thermoleophilia bacterium
CCGATCGCCTGTCGCACCGTGCGCGCCGGAGTACCGCCGGCGAGCAGCGCCTCGACCTCGCCGAGCGCGCCGGCCGCCAGCATCGCCGCGACCCGCGCGGCGACGCGCTCGCGCAGTGCGTCTCGGTCGGGCGCGAGCGCGATGACGCGGTGCTCGTAGCGGTCACCGGGAGCCCACAGCGCATCGTGCTGAGGCTCCACCGGGGCCGCGCCGCCGGTCTCCGGCACCGCCTCGAGCGCTGCCTCGAGGGCGCGCAGCACGCGGCGCGGGTTGGCGGCGTCGAGGCGGGCGAGGGCAGCGGGGTCGCGACGGCGAAGCTCCTCGACGACCCCGGCGGGGTCGCGCGCCCAGCGCGCCTCGAGCTCGCGGCGCAGGGCGTCGCGGCGTGCGCCGACCGCTGCCGGCCGGAACTCGAGCCCGCCGAGGGCGGCGCGCAGGTACAGGCCGGAGCCGCCCTCGACGACCACCCGACGCCCGGCGGCGAGGGCGCCGTCGATCGCCGAGTGGGCGAGCGCCGCGTAGGCGGCGACCGAGAACTCGGCGTACGGGTCGGCGACGCCGACGAGGTGGTAGCGCCGCCGCCGGCGCCGCGCCGCGTCCGGCTGGTTCGTGAGGATCGGCAGGCCGCGGTACACCTGCATCGAGTCGGGGACGACGATGTCGGCGCCGAGCCTCTCGGCGAGCGCCAGGGCGATGTCGCTCTTGCCGAGGGCCGTCGCGCCGAACAGGGCCACGACCGGCGGCCGGCCGTGGCCGGGCGACTCAGGCCGGGGCGTCGTCGCCCTCCCTGAAGCGCTCCACGGTGAACCGCTCGACGGCGAACGGCTCGTCCGGGGAGATGCCCCCCTTCTGCAGGGCGATGCCGACCTGCTGCGCGACCGTGTCCACCCCGGGCAGGTCCGGCAGCAGCACGCCGCGGCGACCCCCGGCACTCACGATCACGCCGTAGCGCCGCGGGTCGAGGCCGGCGAGATCGGTTGGCTCGGGCGGGCCGAGCACGTCGACCGAGCAGGACAGCCCCTCGACCTCGTCCGGGCCGACCGGCGGGAAGCGTGGGTCGCTGAAAGCCGCGGCCGCCGTGTTGCGCACGATCTCGTGACCGAGGTCGACCTCGGCGGGGAGCAGCGTGCCGATGCACCCGCGCAACTCACCGCCGCGTTTGAGTGAGACGAAGCAGGCGGCGCGGCGCCCGTAGATGCCGCCCTCGGGGGGCGCCGGCGGGTGCTCGCTCCGTACCAGTGCCGCGAGGCACCTCCGGGCGAAGTCGGCCGGGCCGCGCGAGGCGGCCGCGCCTCCCGACGGGTCGGCCGGGCGGCCGTCACCCCGACCGGCGGGCCCTCGACCGCTCTCGTCCGCCGCGCTCACGCCGGCCCGCTCCCCCGCCCCGGCCTCAGTGCGGCCGCGGCGCCGGCGGCCCGAAGCGCGCCACCAGATAGCCGACGCCGTACGGCCCCTCGTAGCTGTAGACCTCGGGGTGGTCGGTGGCGTCGTCGCCGAGGAAGCCGCCGAGGGCGATCAGCGAGCGCAGCCCGCACTCGCCGGCGGCGCGCACCAGGTCGCGGTCGAGGGTCGTCAGGCCGGCGAAGTCGCCCGCGCGGACCAGCTCGACGATCCGTTCGTCGAACTCGCGCGCGCGCGGGTCGTAGCCGGCCGGGGCCGAGCGCGTGAGGCGGTGCGAGAGATCGCCGCTGGCGACGAAGAGGACGTCGCGCCCGAGTTCCTCGGCGCAGCGCCGCACGAGGCGGCCGAGGGCGCGGTGCTCGTTGTAGCGGCCGACGATCGAGAGGGAGACGAGGCTGGCCTGGGGCAGGAAATGGAGCGGCACCAGCGCACCGTGGTCGAGCACCTCGTCGGTCGTCGGCTCGAGGCGGACGGCGCCGTCGCCGCCGGCGAGGGCCAGCAGCAGCTCGACGAAGGGGAGGTCGTTCTCGAACGACAGCGCCACCTGCGGGCAGCCGAAGGCGCCGAAATCGCCGCTCAGGCGAGCCCCTACCTTCACCAGGTGCGTGTCGCCCGTGGCCGGCGTGTGCGGCGAGATCACGATCAGGGTCTCGGGCTCGCCGACGTCTTCGGCGAGGCGGCGCATGCCCTGCACGGTCGCCTCGACCTCGGAGAGCGCGTCGCCGCCGATGTCGGGGATCAACAGCGGCGGGTGCGGGCAGATGCAGCCGTGCATCGGGTCGCCTCCTCGTCGGGGCTCAGCGCCGGCCGGCCAGTGTGGTCGACGTCGCCCCGGTGATCTCCACCTCCACTATGGTACCTGCCGCGGCGGCGCCGCCAAAGTTGACCGTGACGTGCTGGCGCGTGCGCCCGCGCACGCCGCCCGCGTGCCGGCTCGGGCCCTCGACGAGGACCTCGACGCGGCGCCCGACCCAGCGCCGGTGCGCGGCGAGCGCGAGGCCTTGCGTCACCTCGATCAGCCGCGTCACACGCTCGCGGCGCACGTCCTCAGGCACCTGCCCGGGGAGCTCGGCGGCGGCGGTGCCGCGCCGCGGCGAGTAGACGAAGGTGAAGGCCGCGTCGAACGCCGCCTCCTCGACCGCTGCCAGCGTCGCCGCGAAATCGTCCTCGCTCTCACCGGGGAAGCCGGCGATCAGGTCCGTGGTGACGCTCACGTCGGGGACCGCGGCGCGCAGGCGACGGACGAGGCCGAGGAAGGCCTCCGCCGTGTAGCCGCGGCGCATGGCCCCGAGGATCCGGTCCGAGCCCGACTGCAGGGGCAGGTGCACGTGCTCGCACACGCTGGGCAGCTCGGCGACGGCGTCGATCAGGCGCTCGCTCAGGTCCCTGGGGTGCGAGGTGACGAAGCGCAGGCGGTCGAGCCCGTCCACGCCGTCGAGACGGGCGAGCAGGGCCGGGAAGTCGCTCGCCTCCCCCCCGCCGGCCTCACCGGCGCCCGACAGGTCACGGCCGTAGGCGTTGACGTTCTGGCCGAGGAGGGTGACCTCGCGGACGCCGTCGGCGACGAGGCTGTGGACCTCGGCCGCGATCGCCGCCGGCCGCCGGCTGCGCTCGGGACCGCGCACGTACGGCACGATGCAGTACGAGCAGAAGTTGGTGCACCCCGACATGACCTGCACCCAGGCCTGGAACGGACGCGCGCGACGCCCGGGCAGCTCGCCGCTCATGTGCGGCCCGTCCTCGACGAAGGCGGGCCGGCCCTCGGCCGGCGCCCCGCGGGCGACCGCCGCCTCGAGCAGCTCGGGCAGGCGGTGCACGTTCTGCGGCCCGAGGATGCCGTCGACGAAGGGGAAGCGCGCGAAGAACGCGGCGCCCTCGGCCTGCGGCAGGCACCCCGTGACGAGGACGACGCGCTCCGGGTCCTCGCGCTTCAGGCGCCCCGCGCCGCTGAGGTGGCCGGCGAGGCGCTCGTCGGCGCTCTCGCGCACGGTGCACGTGTTGTACACGAGCACGTCGGCCGCCTCGGGCTCGCCCACGGGGGCGAGGCCCTCCGCCTCGAGCAGGTGCCGCAGGCGCTCGGCGTCGTGCTCGTTCATCTGGCAGCCGAACGAGCGCAGGTAGTACGTCCTCATGGCGACTCTCCGCCGGCGGCCGGTGCCGCCGTGACCCCTGGTGCCTCGCGCACCCGAGGCGTTACTTCGCCAGCTCGGTCGCGCGGCTCTCGCGGATCACGGTGACCCTGATCTGCCCGGGGTAGTCGAGCTGCTCCTCGATCTCCTTGGCGATCTCGCGCGCCAGCAGCGCGGTGCCGTTGTCGTTGATCTCGGCGGGCTTGACCATGACACGCACCTCGCGCCCCGCCTGCATCGCGTAGCACTTCTCGACGCCCTTGTGCTTCTCAGCGATCTCCTCGAGGGCCTCGAGGCGCTTGATGTAGTTCTCGAGCGACTCGCGGCGCGCTCCCGGACGGGCGGCGGACACGGCGTCGGCGGCCTGCACGAGCACAGCCTCGATCGTCTGCGGCTCGACGTCCTGGTGGTGGGCGTGGATCGCGTGGACGACGCTCTGCGACTCGCGGTACTTCTTGGCGAGCTGCTGCGAGATGTCGGCGTGCGAGCCCTCGACCTCGTGGTCGACGGCCTTGCCCACGTCGTGCAGCAGCCCGGCGCGCTTGGCGATCTTGATGTTGGCGCCGAGCTCGGCGGCCATGAGACCGGCGAGGTGCGCGACCTCCACCGAGTGATTGAGCACGTTCTGCCCGTAGCTCGTGCGGAACTTGAGGCGCCCGAGGACCTTGACGAGCTCGGGCGCCACCCCGTGCACGTTGGTGTCGAAGCAGGCCTGCTCACCGGCCTCCTCCATGGCCGCCTCGACCTCGGCCCGCGACTGCTCGTACATCTCCTCGATGCGCGCCGGGTGGATGCGCCCGTCGGCGATGAGCTTGGTCAGCGTCAGCCGGGCGATCTCGCGGCGCACGCCGTCGAAGCCCGAGAGGACGACCGCCTCGGGGGTGTCGTCGATGATGCAGTCGATGCCGGTCACGGCCTCGAGCGCGCGGATGTTGCGGCCCTCGCGGCCGATGATGCGGCCCTTCATGTCGTCGGACGGCAGCGGGACGACGGTGACCGTCGTCTCGGCCACGTGATTGGCCGCGGTGCGCTGGATGCTCAGCGAGAGGATGTTGCGCGCCCGGCGGTCGGCCTCGCGGCGGGCCTCCTCCTCGACCTGGCGGACGAGCTTGGCCATGTCGTGGCGGGCGTCGTCCTCGACCTGCTTGAGGAGCAGGTCGCGCGCCTGGGCCGGGCTGAGGCCCGAGATGCGCTCGAGGGCGGCGACGGCCTCGTCACGGGCCGCGTTGAGCTCCTCGGTGAGGCGCTCGGTGTTGGCCTCGCGGTCGCGCAGCGACTGGTCGCGGCGCTCCTGCTCGGCGGCGCGCGCCTCGAGCTGCTCTTCGCGCTGCACCATGCGCTGCTCGAGTGCGGCCACCTCGGCGCGCCGGTCGCGGAGCTCGGTCTCGACCTCGGTGCGCACGCGGTGCACCTCTTCTTTGGCCTCGAGCCGGGCCTCCTTGAGCACGGTCTCGGCCTCACGCTTGGCGTCACGCTGCACGCGCTCGGCCTCACGCTCGGCGTTCGCCAGGCTGCTGCTGGCGAGATAGCGGCGGATCAGGTACCCGAGGCCGACGCCCACCGCCAGCGCCAGCACCACATAGAGCACAGTCATGTCAGTCGCATCCCTTCAAGCACGGTCAGGGCACGAAAAAAGGCCGGGCGGACGCCCAGCCTGCTCGCGCCTCCTCACGCCTGCAGAGCGATGCAGCGTGTGACACTCGATGCCGGTGCGGGATGTGGCTCGGGGAGGTCGCACCTCCCGGATCTCACACCATGGACCGCACGTTCTCTTCTCTAGAACACGGCGCCAGGCGCCGTGGGAGTGCTACAGGCTCTGCACGCGCAGGTGCCGATGACAGGCACACGCGCACGTCGTCGCGTGGCTCGATAATAGGGACTCGGCGGATTTGCTGTCAAATGCAGCGCGGATGCGGCCGCCGTCACGGCCCCGGGAGGCCGACTCTCAAGGTGAGCTTGAGGCCGCGCGGCCGAGGGCGAGCCCGCCCGGGTTGCCGCGATCGATCGCGCTCAAGCGCGGCCGACGCCGCGCGACTCGTCGACCCAGCGGCGCACGGCCGCGTAGGCGACCTCGGTCGCGAACCCCCGGCGCTGCAGCGCGGCGAGGGCGCGCCGCTTGTCCCCCTCGTAGGGAGACGCGGGACGCGGGCGGCGGCGCAGCACGGCGAGGGCGCGCTCGAGCTCGTCGCTCTCGCCCTCGCCGGCGAGCGCGGCCGCGACGGCCGCCGCCGGCACCCCGAGGCGCCCGAGCTCGCGCTCGAGACGGGCGCGGCCCCAGCCCCCGGCGGCGCGCTTGTCGTGCACGAAGGCCCGGGCGAAGGCCTCGTCGTCGAGCAGGCCGTCGGCGGCCAGGCGCTCGAGCGCCCCGGCGACGGCCTCGTGGGTGTGGCCCTTGTCGAGCAGCCGGCGGCGCAGCTCGGCGGCGCTGCGCTGCCGGTGGCCGAGCAGCCGGTACGCGTCGCCCATGATGCGCTCGGCCGAGGCCTCGGCGCGCAGCGCCGCGACCTCGGCCTCGTCGAGCTCGAGCCCCTTGAAGAGCCGGCGGCGGGCGAGCAGCGCCTCGCTCACCGTGCAGAGGTAGGCGCCGTCGAGGTGGACGGCGATGCCCCCGCCCCGGGTGGCGCGGAGTGCCGTGACGAGCGGCACGGCCGGCTCAGCCGGCGGGCTCGGCCTCGGCCGGGACGGCGCCGACGTCGTAGGCCGTGGTCTCTGCGGCAGCAGACGAGCCCTCGGGCACGACGGCCGCGGGCCGCTCGGGCAGCCCGGCCTTGGCGCGGATCTGCGCCTCGATCGCCGCCGCGATGTCGGGGTTCTCCTTGAGGAACCGGCGCGCGTTGTGGCGGCCCTGGCCGAGACGGTCGTCGGCGAAGCTGTAGAACGCGCCGCTCTTCTGCACGACCTCGAACTGCACGCCGAGGTCGAGCAGCGAACCCTCGTGCGAGATACCGTCCCCGTACATGATGTCGAACTCGGCCTGGCGGAAGGGCGGCGCGACCTTGTTCTTGACGACCTTGACGCGCACCCGGTTGCCCACCGCCTCGGCGCCGTCTTTGAGGGTCTCGATGCGGCGGATGTCGAGGCGCACCGTGGCGTAGAACTTGAGCGCCTTGCCGCCGGTCGTGGTCTCGGGATTGCCGAACATGACGCCGATCTTCTCGCGCAGCTGGTTGGTGAAGCAGCAGATGGTGCCCGAGCGGTTGAGCGTGCCGGCGAGCTTGCGCAGGGCCTGGCTCATGAGCCGTGCCTGGAGGCCGACGAAGCTGTCGCCCATCTCGCCCTCGATCTCGGCCTTGGGCGTGAGCGCCGCCACCGAGTCGATGGCGACGATGTCGAGCGCCCCGCTGCGCACCAGCATCTCGGCGATCTCGAGGGCCTGCTCGCCGTAGTCGGGCTGCGAGACCAGCAGGCTGTCGACGTCGACCCCGATGGTCTTGGCGTAGGTCGGGTCCATGGCGTGCTCGGCGTCGATGAACGCCGCCTGACCGCCGAGGCGCTGCGCAAGCTCGCCGGCACGCTCAACAAGTCGGGGACCATAGCCTGCTTCACCAACCAGCTCCGCGAGAAGATCGGCGTCATGTTCGGCA
>JAZBOM010000236.1:0-4993 GCA_036351205.1 Thermoleophilia bacterium
GCACGGACCCAGCTTGGCCGCTCAACCGCTCTTGGCCGCGTACTGTGTCAGGCGGATCTTGTCGGTCATGCCCGAAGCTTACCGCAGGGAGCCGGCGGGAGGGGTGCGGGCGCCGGCGGGTGGTAAGGTAGGGCGGCGTGAGCCCTGCGGACCGCCAGACACCAGCCCGCTCAGCCGCGCGCCGGCGGCAGCTCGCCCGCCGGCGGCGTGTCGCCCTCGCGGTCATCCTCACTTTGGTCGTGGTCGCCGCGGTGGTGCTCCTGCGCGCCTGCGGCGGCGAAGCCGACGGCGACCCGGGCGCCCCCGCAGCGGTCCCATCGGCCGCGGCGAACGCCCACGGCATCGTGCCCTACGCGCCCGTCGACTACCCGGCGCGCGACGGCGAGGGCGTCAAGATCGCCACCTTCCTCGGCGACGCGACGCGCCGCTTCTACGGGCGCGGACCGGCGCCCACCTCGCTCGACGTCGTCTGGCGCACCGAGATCGGCAGCGGCTGGACCTCGGCCAAGGAGGAGGACGACCCGCCCCGGGTCTGGGCGGGCTCGGGCTGGACCGGCCAGCCCGCCCTCGTCCGCCAGGGCGACCGCCTCCTCCTGCTCGTCCCCGGCTACGACCACGCCCTGCACAAGCTCGACGCACGCGACGGCCGGCGGCTGTGGCGCCGCGAGTACGACGACATCCTCAAGAGCTCGCCCAGCGTCTTCGAGAACCCCGCCGCCACGGGCGCCGGCGACCGCTACGTCGTCTGCGCCGGCTCGCGGCGCGGCTACCCGATGGAGCTGGACGACCCCGACATCGCCCCGTACCGCGCCTTCACCGTGGGCAAGGGCGAGGAGCTCTGGCGCCTGCCCGTGCCGCAGACCGCGGCCTACACGCGCGACTGCGACGGCAGCGGCCTCTACCTCGACGGGCGCCTCTACATCGGCGTCGAGAGCGGCTGGATGTACGCCCTCGAGCCGCTGGCGACGGAGCCGTGGGGCGAGCACCGCCGGCCGGCGGTGCTCGCCGAGCGGCTCCTCCTCGGCGACGGCGACGACGACCGCCACGCCGACGACCTCGCCCTCGAGGCCTCGCCGGCCCTGCTCGGCGACCGGCTCTACATCGCCTCGGGCGCCGGCCACGTCTACGGGCTCACGCTCGACACCCTCGACGTCGTCTACGACCGCCGCATCGGCAGCGATATGAACGGCACGACCGTGCCGACGGCGAGCGGCAAGCTGCTGGTGCCCGTCGAGAAGCAGTACATCGACGGGAAGGGCGGGATGATGCTGATCGACCCGGCCAAGCCGGCCGACGCCGACCCGGAGTGGTACTTCCCCACGGGCAACGGGAAGCTGGGCGACTGGCGCGGCGGCGTCATCGGCTCGGCGTCGGTGAACGACGCCGCCAACGCCGACGGTCGCCACCCCGCGCTGGCCGCCTTCTCGGCGATCGACGGCAACCTGTACGTCGTGGCCCAGGACGTGCTCGCCGACGAAGAGGTCGAAGGGCCCAACGGCGAGGCGGGCCTGGCGACGCCACAGCTGGTCTTCAGCGCGAACATCGGGGGCAGCGTCTCCACGCCGATCATCGTCGGCGACGCCCTCGTCGCGGCCGGCTACGATGAGATGGTCCACCTGTACCGCATCACCTATCGCAAGGCACGCGCAGGCGACGACGGCGCCCTGCCCAGTCGCACCGGCGACTGGTGGACGGTCGCGATCCGCGAGACCGCCCGTCAGAATATCGGCGCCTCGATCGAAGCGACGCCGATACTATGGGACGGGCGCGTGTACGTCGGCGCCCGCGACGGCTACTTCTACTGCCTGGGGGGGCGATGAAGACCGGACACATCAGAGAGACCGAGCCGCGCCGCACACCGCGCGGCAGGCTGACCTCCGTCATGCTCGCCGCCCTGCTCGCCGCGGTGCTCGTCGTCGCCGTGGGCGGCTCCACAGTGCCCGCCGTCGACGCCCCCGTCTCGCCCTTCGTCCTCGCCCCCCTGATCGGACCATGGGAGCAGTACGGCTACGCACCGGACTACGTGCGCAACGTGCCGGCCTTCGACTCGGAGGGCCGCGCGTACATCCGCAGCCGCACCTCGAACACGCACCACACCTCGTACGTGCACGCCCTGGAGGACGGTGAGTGGACGCGCTTCGACTTCTCCGCCGCCCTGCGCGCCGCCTTCCCCGACTACGTGCGCACGGTGGGCGCCGGCAGCATCCGCAACGACCGCGTCATCTTCGACCGCCACGACCGCGCCTACAATCCCGTGCGCGTCAGACTCGAGGACGGCACCGAGCGCAACGCCCTCATGGTGTCCTGGGACCGCTGCCGCACGTGGAAGGTCTTCGCCCTGCCGGACGGCTGGTTCGCGACCGAGCAGTGGGTGGGCCACAACGAGCTCGACGGGCCGCCCTTCCTCGCCTTCTGGGAGCCGTCGGGGCTGCCCGCGGTCAAGGGCGGCCAGCGCAACTCGCTCTGGGTCACGCAGCCGCGGCTCGAGGGCGACGAGCTCGTCGTGCCGACGCCGACCCACGTGACCGACGAGTGCCTCGGCCTCAACAAGGACTCCGGCGGCTCCTCGTTCGCCGTCACCCACGGCGACACCACCTTCTTCGTCTGGCCGGAGGCCTCGCCGGTCGGCTCGCCCGGCGTGCCGACCTACGTCGCCGCCTACGACCACGCCACCGGGGCCGTGGGCGCCAAGCACCTCGTCGCCGTAACGCCGCCGGCCAACGACATCCACAACAAGCCCGGCATCTGCATCGACAGCGAAGGCCACCTCCACGTCGCCGCCGGCTCGCACGGCCGTCCGGTGCTGTACACGCGCTCGCTCTCGCCGCTCAGCATCGACGCGGGGTGGAGTGCCGCTCAGCGCCTCCCGGCCGACGCGCCACTCGCCCCCTACGCCCCGGTCGACGAGCCGCGTCAGACCTACAACGCCTTCGTCTGCGACACGAGCGACACCCTGCACCTCGTGACCCGCCAGTTCCGCGAGTGGACCGGGGAGGACGGCGTCGTCAGGACCTACGGCGGGCTGATCCACCACAGCCTGCCGAAAGGCGGCGTGTGGAGCTACCCGCACCTGATCGTGATCGGCGCCGACACCGGCTACAGCATCTACTACCACAAGCTCGGTCTCGACCACCGCGGTCGCCTCTTCCTGTCGCTGAGCTACGCGGGGGGCCAGGAGTACTACCAGGCCAAGGCGCGGGCCATCGGGTTGCGCCTGCTCGGCCGCAGCGAGCTGCTCCTCGGCAAGTACCGGCGCCGGCTGCTGCTGGTCTCCGGCGACGCGGGGCTCAGCTGGCGTCTCGCCGAGACCGCCGACCTCGCGGCGCCCGGCCAGCTCCTGGCCACGGAGGCCGACGCCGACCGGCTCGCCGACGTGCCGCCGCCCGACGACGTGCCGCCGCGGTGGACGTGGACCAGCCCGCGGCCGCAGGGCAACCAGTTCACCGCCCTGGGCCTGCCCGACGGCGTGTACGGCTGGGCCGTCGGCGCGTACGGGACGATCCGCCGCACCAACGACGGCGGGCGCACCTGGCGCCGCCAGAACTCGGGCACGACGCGCCCGCTGTACGGTCTCGCCGCCCCCAGCACGCGCACGGCGTGGGCGGTCGGCGAGGACGGCCTGATCCTGCGCACCACCGACGGCGGCCGCACCTGGCGGGTGCAGGACTCACGGACGACCAAGACCTTCTTCGCCGCGACCTCCGTCTCGGGCTCGACCGGGTGGGCCGTCGGCGAACGCGGCGTCGTACGGATGACCACCGACGGTGGTCGCACCTGGCGCACCGGGTACTCGAAGTCGGCGCAGGCGTTCTTCGCCGTCGACTTCGTCGACGCGACGCGCGGCTGGGTCGTGGGCGACAGCGGCAAGATCATGCGCACCGCGGACGGAGGACGCACCTGGAGGAGGCAGACGTCGCCGTCCGGCCAGGCGCTCTACGGCGTCTCGTTCCGCGACCGTCTGCGCGGGGTCGCGGTCGGCGGCGGCGGCGTGATCGTCCGCACCGTCGACGGCGGCGCCACCTGGCGCCGCATGACCAGCCCGGTGACCACGAGGCTGAGCGCCGTCGAGATCCGGCCGACCGGGGTCGGCTTCGCCAGCGGCGACGGCGGTGTGATCCTGCGGACCCTCGACGGCGGCCGCACGTGGTCGCGCAAGCAGCTGCCGGCGCGCACCGTCTGCGGCGGCCTCGACGCCTACACCGCCAGCAGGGTGTGGGTCTGCGGGGCCGGCGGGGTCGTCTGCCGGAGCACCGACGGCGGCCGCAGCTGGAAGCGCCTGACCGGCGGCCAGTGGCGCTCCCTCGGCGACCTCGCCGTGCACGGCGCCGACCTCTGGACGACGGCCGGCGACCGCCTGCTGCGCAGCGCCACCGGCGGCGCCTCGTGGACGGCGGCGACCATCGTGGACGGCGCTTCCCTGAACGCGCTGGCGTTCTCCGACGCCGACGCGTGGGCGGTCGGCGACGGCGGCCTCGTGCTGCGCAGCGGAGACGGCGGCGCGACGTGGGCGCAGCTCCCGCAGGCGACCGACCAGCAGCTGCGTGCCGTGGCCGCGCCGGCGGCGGGCGTCGCCTGGGTCGCCGGCGCCGACTCCACCCTGCTGACCACGGACGACGGCGGCGCGAGCTGGCGTCGGCCGTTCGCGCCGCCCGACGACCTCTACAGCGTCGAGTTCCTCGACACACAGCGCGGATGGGCCGGCGGCGGCGGGCCCTACGGCGAGGGCGAGGCCGTCGTCTGGCGGACGGCGGACGGCGGTGCGTCGTGGGAGAGCGCCTCGCTGCCCAGCTGGGGCCGCGTGCTCGACCTCGAGTTCGTGGACGCGAACACCGGCTGGGCGGTGACCGAGGACTGGGGCGTGGACGGCGACTACCCGCAGGGCGCCGTCCTGGGCACGCGCGACGGCGGCCGCACCTGGGAGTTCCAGGCGGCCGCCCCGGGCGTGCTCCTCTCCGTCAGCATGGACCCGGCGGGCTTCGGCTGGGCTCTCGGC
>JAZBOM010000237.1:0-2848 GCA_036351205.1 Thermoleophilia bacterium
CGGGCGGCGCCTCAGCGGCGACTCTCTGCGGCCGGCCGTGCGGACGCGGGCGATGCGGTGGGGGCGCGGGCCGGCGGCCCGCGCCCCCTCCGCACGGCGCTCAGAGCTCGGCCGGCTCGATCAGCCCGTAGTGGCCGTCCCGCCTCCGGTACAGCACGTTGGTGCGCGCCGTCTCGGCGTTCTGGAAGACGAAGAAGTCGTGGCCCACGAGCTCGAGCTGCAGCGTCGCTTCGTCGACCGACATGGGCTTGAGCGCGAACTGCTTGACCTTGACGACGCGCCCGTTGTCGCCGGGCTCCTCGCCGGCCATCTCGGCGCCCAGGATGGCCGCGGCGGCGAGCGGCGCCTCCCCGGGCGGCAGTGGCTCGGGCTGAACGACGATCTTCTCGTGGCCCTTGCGGGTCTTGCCGTGCGTCTTGTCGTGGTACTTCTTGACCCGCCGCATCAGCTTGTCGGTGACCAGATCGATGGCCGCGTACATGTCGTCGGAGCGCTCGCGGGCGCGGATGACCGGCCCGCGGGTGAAGATCGTCGCTTCGGCGATGCTCGGCTCGGGGATGCTCGGGTTCTTCTCGACCTTGAGCTCGAGCTCTACGCGCGTCACCTCGTCGATCTTGCGCTGCTGGAGGAGCTTGTGGACGCGGGCGACCTTGTCCTCGGCGTACTCCTGCAGGGCGTCGGTGACGGTGACGTTGCGGCCTTTGATCTGTGTTCTCATCGGCTTCGCTCCTTTGCATGGAAGGCTGCCTCGCGATGAGCTGAGGACGCTGGGGTGGACGAGCGCGTGGCTCGCGGGGACGAACGGCGGACGGCGCGTGCGAAGGTGAAGGCTCGGGGGTCGACTCCAGCTTCTGAGAGCACGCTCGCGCAGTGGTTCAACGTTTCACCTGTGGTGTATACGTCGTCAACGATCACCACTCGCTTGAATCCAGTTAATACCCTGTCGGCCCCCGGCCGCAACTGAAAAGCGTCGCTGACGTTGGCCGCGCGCTCGGCCCCGTGCAGGCCGCTCTGGCGGGCCGTCGCGCGGGTGCGCCGCAGGAGGGGCGCGGCCGGCAGCGCCGTCAGGCCTGCGAGCTCGCGCGCGAGCAGCTCCGCCTGGTCGAAGCCGCGCTCGACCGTACGCGTGCGGTGAGCCGGGACCCAGGTGACGGCGAGCCCGGGATCGGCGACCGCGGCGCCTCGCGCGAGGGCAGCGGGGCCCGCACCGGGACCGACCGGGGCGCCAGCGGGGCCGGCGGTCTCGCCGCCGCAGGCGGCGACGAAGGCCGGCCCCGCCAGCACGGCCATCTCACGGGCGAGCGAGCGCAAGGAACGAAACTTGCAGGCCGTGACCAGCGCCCGCGCCGGCCCCTCGTACACGAAGGCGGCCGTGGCGGCGCTGAAGGCCAGGTCACGACCACCGCACTCGGCGCAGGCGGGGCGCCCGGCGGGCGCCTCCCCTCCCCCGGGCTCCTCTCGGTCGCCGCGCCGGGCGCGTCCATCGCGTGCGCCGGGGCTCACCGGCGCCCGCGCGGGCGCGCCGCAGCGCGGGCAGCGCCCGGCAGCGAGGGGCGTGAGCTGCGCCGCGCACGCGGCGCAGAGCCACGCCCCGACCGTGCGGCACTGCACGCAGCGGCGCGGGAAGACGAGGTCGAGGACCTCCTCGAGCAGATCACGGGCGCCCACGGCGCGCCCGCCTCAGGAGGGCTCAACGGTGTCGCCGTCGAGGTCGGCGTGCGGCCCGCAGCGCGAGCCGGCGGGCACGACGACCCCGGCCGCCACCTGCGAGCGGTCGCCGATGACCGCGTCTTCGCGGATGACGGCTTCATGGTGGACCACGACGTTGCGACCCAGGATGCTGCCGGCGTGCCGCGTGCCGCGGCCGGCACGCACGCCGTCCCAGTGGATCACGCCCTCGAGAATGGCCCCGCGCTCGATCACACAGCCGTCACCGACGATGAGGGGCCCGATGAGCTCGGCCTCGGGCTCGACCGTGCAGCCGGCGCCGAGCAGGATCGGCGGCACCAGATGGACGCCGGT
This sequence comes from Thermoleophilia bacterium, assembly GCA_036351205.1. Lineage (GTDB taxonomy): Bacteria > Actinomycetota > Thermoleophilia > UBA2241 > UBA2241 > UBA2241. The sequence goes on from JAZBOM010000237.1 coordinate 2,023, forward strand.
GGCGACCTCGGTCCCCTCGCCGATCCACACCCCGGGGTGAAGCTCGCGCCCGGGCACCTCGAGCTTGACCCGCCCGAGGAGGGCATCGAAGTTGCTCATGCGGTACTGCTCGATGTTGCCGACGTCGTTCCAGTAGCTCTCGAGGGGCCACACGCACAGCGGCACGTCGGCCTCGAGCAGAGCGGGGAACACGTCCTTCGCCCAGTCGACGAAGACCCCGGGCGGCACGTGCTCGAAGATCTCGGGCTCGAACGCGTAGATGCCGCAGTTGCAGAGGTGGGACAGCTCCTCGCCGGGCGCGGGCTTCTCCTGGAACCCCGTCACCCTGCGGTCGTCGTCGTGGACCACGACGCCGTAGTGGGAGGGGTCGTCGACCCGCTTGACGGCCATCGTGGCGAGGCCCGCGCAGGCGCGATGGGCGGCCACGAAGGCGGTCAGGTCGATGTCGGTGAGGCCGTCGCCGCTGACCACGACGAAGGTCCCGTCGCCGAGGAACTCGCGGAAGCAGCCCACGCCCCCGGCCGAGCCCAGCAGTTCGCGCTCGAAGTTGTAGCGCAGGCTGAGGTCGTAGGCGCTGCCGTCGCCGAAGTAAGTACGGATCTTGTCGGGGTGGTAGTGCAGGTTGGCCGCCACCTCGCGGACGCCGTGGCGGCGCAGCAGGTGCAGCATGTGTTCCATGACGGGACGGTTGAGGATGGGGACCATGGGCTTGGCGGTGTGCCCGGTCAGCGGGTGGAGTCGCGTGCCCAGCCCCGCGGCCATGATCATCGCCTTGAAGGCGCCGGCCGGCGCAGCCCCGCCGGCGCCCTGTGTCTCTCGCTCGCTC
>JAZBOM010000238.1:0-2285 GCA_036351205.1 Thermoleophilia bacterium
CGCCCATCGCCAAGACACCGTTTCACACCCCGCCACCTGCGCTACAATCAAGGGGCCATGGACGTCCAGCAGATGGTCATCTACGGGGTCAGTTTCGACGTGGTCGGCAAGCAGCCGATCGTGTTGCTGAAGACCATGGAGGGCAACCGCTTCCTCCCCATCTGGATCGGCCACCCCGAGGCCGCCGCGATCCTCATCAAGCTCCAGGGCACCACCCTGCCGCGGCCGATGACCCACGATCTGCTCACCAACGTGCTCGGCACCTTCGAGGCCCAGATCGAGCGCATCACCGTCACCGAGTTGCGCGACAGCACCTTCTACGCGACGCTCACCTTGATGAAGGACGGCGCCGTGATCGAGGTCGACTCGCGGCCCAGCGACGCCCTCGCCCTCGCCGTGCGCACCGACGCCCCCATCTTCGCCTCCAACGAGCTGGTCGAGGAGAACGCCATCGAGTTCGAGCGCGAGGTCGACGAGACCGACGAGATCGTCGAGGGCTTCCGCGACTTCCTCGAGAAGGTCTCGCCCGACGACTTCAGGGTGGCGCAGGAGATCCTCGAGGGCGAGGACGACGAGCTCGACGACGACGAGCTCGACGACGAGGGCGACGAGGACGAGGACGACCTGGACGAAGACCTGGGCGACGAGGGCCTGCCCTCCAACTGACGAGGCGCGCGCGGCCGCCCGGCCGCGCCGCGAGACGAAGGGACCACCGTGAGCGACACCGCCAAGGATCCGGTCATCCAGCAGCTGCGCGACCAGATCTCCGACAACGACCTCAAGATCCTCGACGGCGTCAACAAGCGCCTCAAGCTCGTGGCGCAACTTTGGGAGTACAAGCGCAGCAAGGGTCTCGACGTGCTCGCCCCCGGCCAGGAGGAGTGGCTGCTCACCTTCGCCGGCCGAGCCAACAAGGGGCCCCTCACCAGCGAGGGCCTGCGCGAGATCTATCGCGCGGTGCTCGACCTCACGAAGCGCGAGCTCGACGGGCGCAAGTAGGCGCGGCCGTCGGCGGCGTACGACGAGCCCGAGGGGCACGACGCGTCGGGCGTCGCCGTCGGGCCGACCAGTGAGGCGCCGCCCTCAGCCCTTCAAGACCCCGATCGGCTCGAGCCGCGCCACTTTGCGCGCGAGGCCCACCGCGTCGACCACGCCCACGACCTCGCCGACGTCCTTGTAGGCGTAGGGCGCCTCCTCGGCGAGCAGGCCGCCGGACTGCGAGCGCACCACGATGCCGCGCGCCTCGAGGTCGCGGCGCACCTCGGCGCCGCTCGCGACCTTGCGCGCGGCCCCGCGCGAGAGGCGGCGGCCGGCCCCGTGGCAGGCCGAGCCGAAGCTCTCGCGCATCGCCGTCTCGGTACCGGCGAGCAGCCAGCTCTCGCTGCCCATGTCGCCGGGGATGATCACCGGCTGGCCGGTCTCGCGGTACTCCGCCGGCAGCTCCGCGCGGCCCGGCCCGAAGGCACGGGTCGCACCCTTGCGGTGCACGAGGAGCTCGGTCGGCACGCCGTCCACCTCGTGCACCTCGCGCTTGGCGATGTTGTGGGCGACGTCGTAGAGCAGCTCGACGCCGAGCCGCTCCCACGGCCGGCGGAAGACCTGCTCGAGGCCGAGGCGCAGCTCGTGCATCATCGTCTGCCGGTTGGCGAAGCCGAAGTTGGCCGCCGCCGCCATGGCGGCGAGATAGTCGCCGCCCTCCTCCGAGCGCACCGGGGCGCAGGCGAGCTGCCGGTCGGGCAGGGCGATGCCGAAGCGCGCCGCGGCGCCGGCCATGCGCTGCAGGTGGTCGGTGCAGGTCTGGTGGCCGAAGCCGCGCGAGCCGGAGTGGATCATCGCCACGACCTGGCCGCGGTGGATGCCCCACGCGGCCGCGGTGTCGGCGTCCAGCACCTCGACGACGACCTGCACCTCGATGAAGTGGTTGCCGGCGCCGAGGCTGCCGACCTGCGTGCGCCCCCGGTCGATCGCCTTCCGAGAAACGGCGTCGGCGCTCGCGCCCGGCACCGCCCCGGACTCCTCCGTGTGGGCCACGTCGCGCTCCGTCGCCAGCCCGCGCCCGACGAGCCAGGGGACGCCGCGCTCGACGAGCTCCTCGAGCTCGCGCGGCGTCACGGTCAGCGCCCCGCGGTCGTTCGTGCCCTGCGGGATGCGCCGCATCAGCTCGTGCATGAGCTCGGCGGCGCGCGGCCGCACCTCCTCCTCGCCGAGCCCGGTCGCCACCAGGCGCACGCCGCAGTTGATGTCGAAGCCGACGCCGCCGGGCGAGACCACGCCATCCTCGACAC
>JAZBOM010000239.1:0-3528 GCA_036351205.1 Thermoleophilia bacterium
GGCTCGCAGCCGGCGCGGGCTGTGGAAGCGGCCCGGCGCCGGCCCAAGAGGGTCGGCGCCGTCGGGACGCCGGCGCGCACGTCAGCGGCGCCGGCGCTCGGCGAGGTGACGCGACTCCGAAGCCGCACGCGCACGGCCGCAGGGTAGACGTGCGGTCGCGCCGGCTGCGAGCCGGCCGGCACTTCCCGGTATACTGTCGCGAGGCCGCGGCGGGCGTGAGCACGCCCGCGGCCGCCCGTCGCCGGCCCGCTCCACGCGCCGGCCGGCGAGCGGGCCAGGACACGACCAGCCGCCGACGCCGAGGTCCGATGAGCGACGCACTGACCTATCTCAAGGAGACGACCCGCTTCGAGCCGGCGGCCGTCGAGGCGCGCTGGACGCGCGAGTGGCTCGAGAGCCGGCTCTTCCACGCCGAGCCCGACCCGGAGCGCACGCCGTACTCCATCGTCATCCCGCCGCCCAACGTGACCGGTAATCTGCACATGGGGCACGCCCTCAACGGCACCGTGCAGGACGTGCTCATCCGCTACCACCGCATGCTGGGCGAGAACGCCTGCTGGCTGCCGGGCACCGACCACGCCGGCATCGCCACGCAGAACGTGGTCGAGAAGCAGCTCCGCGCCCAGGGCCTGACCAAGGAGGACCTCGGCCGCGAGGAGTTCGCCGAGCGGGTCTGGGCCTGGCGCCGCGAGTACGGCGGCAACATCATCCACCAGCTCAAGCGCCTCGGCTGCGCCTGCGACTACGAGCGCGAGCGCTTCACCTTCGACGAGGGCTACGTGCGCGCCGTCCTCAAGGTCTTCGTCGCCCTCCACAAGAAGGGCTACATCTACAAGGACTCCTACCTCGTGAACTGGTGCCCGCGCTGCGGCACGGCGATCAGCGATCTCGAGGTCGCCCACGTCGAAGACCAGGGCCACCTCTATCACGTGCGTTACGAGCTCGAGGGCTCCGGCGGCGTGACCATCGCGACGACCCGGCCCGAGACCATGCTCGGCGACACGGCCGTGGCCGTGAACCCCGACGACGGCCGCTACGCCGGCCTCGTCGGCCGCACGGCCGTCCTGCCGCTGCTCGGCCGCAAGCTGCCGGTGATCGCCGACGCGCGGGTCGAGAAGGACTTCGGCAGCGGCGCCCTCAAGATCACCCCGGCGCACGACATCACCGACTTCGAGATCGGCCGCGACCACAAGCTCGACACCGTGCAGGCGATCGGCACCGACGGCGTCATCACCGAGGCCGGCGGTCCCTACGCCGGGCTCGAGATCATGGAGGCACGGCGGCGCGTGATCGCCGACCTCGAGGAGCTCGGTGCCCTCGAGAAGGTCGAGGACTTCCCGCACAGCGTCGCGAGCTGCGACCGCTGCGGCACGTTCATCGAGCCGCTCATCAGCGAGCAGTGGTTCATGGACATGGACGAGCTGCGCAAGCCGGCGACCCAGGTCGTGCGCGACGGCCGGGTCAAGTTCACGCCCGAGCGCTGGGGGCGTGTCTACATCGACTGGATGGACAACCTGCGTCCCTGGTGCATCAGCCGCCAGCTCTGGTGGGGGCACCAGCTGCCGGTGTGGTACTGCGAGGCCGAGGGCTGCGGTGAGGTGATCGTCGAGGAGGAGGCGCCGCAGGCGTGTCCCGCCTGCGGCGGGCGGGCCCTGCGGCGCGACACCGACGTCCTCGACACCTGGTTCAGCTCGGCCCTTTGGCCGTTCGCCACCTGGGGCTGGCCCGACGAGACCCCGGACCTCGCCTACTTCTACCCCACGGACATGCTGAGCACGGCGCGCGAGATCATCTTCCTCTGGGTGGCGCGCATGGTCATGATGGGCCTCGAGTTCGTCGGCGAGATCCCCTTCAGCGACGTGTACATCCACTCCGTGATCCAGGCCGCCGACGGCCGCCGCATGAGCAAGTCGCTGGGCACCGGCATCGACCCGCTGGAGATGATCGACAAGTACGGCGCCGACGCTACGCGTTACGGTCTGCTGCTCATGTCGAGCACCCAGGACGTGCGCTTCTCCGAGGAGCGCATCGCCATGGGCCGCGGCTTCGCCAACAAGCTGTGGAACGCGTCGCGGCTCGTGCTGCTGGCGAGCGAGGGCTGCGCGGCGGAGCGCAGCGACGCGCACCAGGTCGACCGCTGGATCGCGAGCCGCTTCCAGCGCTGCCTCGCCGCCGTCGAGGGAGCCGTCGCCGGGTACGACTTCGCGCGCGCGGTCGACACCCTCTACCACTTCGTCTGGGACGAGTTCTGCGACTGGTACCTCGAGATGGTCAAGCCGCGCCTCTACGGCGACGACGAGGGCGAGCGTCGCGCCGCCGCCGGTCACGCGCGCTGGGTGCTCGACGGCATCGTGCGCCTGCTGCACCCGTTCCTGCCGTACGTGACCGAGGAGATCGCCGCCCAGTACGGCGCCGCACCGCTGTTGGAGGCCGAGCACCCGCGCCGCGACGATGCCCTGCTGGCGCCCGACGACGAGGCCGCCGTGGGGCGGGTGCAGGCGGCCGTCAACGCGGCCCGTGCCTTCCGCGCCGAGAGTGGCGTCGCCCCGGGTCAGCTCCTCGCGGCGCGCTTCGTCGCCGACGAGGCCGGCGCCGAGGAGGCGTACCGTCCGTACGCCTCGGCGTTCAGGGCACTGGCCAAGGTGGAGCTCGCGCCGGGCGGCCCCGGCGGCTTAGGCACGACTGAGGGCGCTGCGGGGCCGGGCACGGACGGTGACCGCGAGAACGTGCTCCTCGTGCCCGGCGGCCGCCTGGTCGTGGCCGCCGTCGTCGACCGCGCCGAGGAGGCCGCGCGGCTCGCCGCCCAGCTCGCGAAGCTCGAGGCCGAGGTGGCGCGCGGCGCGGCGAAGCTCGGCAACGCCGCCTTCGTCGAGAAGGCGCCGGCGGCGGTCGTCGAGAAGGAGCGCGCGAAGCTCGCCGGCTACCGGCGCGAGGTCGAAGAAGTGGCCGCGCGGCTCGCCGCCGTGCGCGGTGGGTGAGGGGCCCGGCGAGGCGGCTGCAGCCGGCCTGCGTCTCCGGGGAGCGGTGCGTGACGACTGACTGGGAGCACTACCTGGAGTCTCTGGCCGCGTTCGGCATGCGGCCGGGGCTCGAGCGTGTGAGCGCCCTGCTCGACGGCCTCGGGCGGCCGCAGGACGCGTACCGTGTCCTGCACGTCGTCGGCACCAACGGCAAGTCGTCCACGACCCGGTACGCGGCGGCGCTGCTCGGCGCGCACGGCCTGCGCGCCGGCGCCTACCTGTCGCCGCACCTCACGGGGTTCTGCGAGCGTGTCGTCGTCGACGGGCGGCCGATAGGCGAGGAGCGTTTCGGCGGCGCCGTCGAGGTCGTGCGCGCCGCCGTTGCGCGGCTGCCCGCCGAGCTCGGCGACACCACGCAGTTCGAGGTGCTGACCGTGGCGGCCCTGCTCGCCCTGGCCGAGGAGTCGGTCGAGGCCGTCGCCCTCGAGGCCGGTCTCGGCGGGCGGCTCGACGCGACCAACGTGGTCGCCGCCCCCGTGGTCGTGCTCACCAACATCGGTCTCGAGCA
>JAZBOM010000240.1:0-2287 GCA_036351205.1 Thermoleophilia bacterium
AGCGCGCGAGGTCGCGCGCCTCGTCGCGCGGGTAGCGCGCGAAGTCCTCGCCGGCGCCGAACTGCGTCGGGTTCACGAACAGCGACGCGGCGACGGCGGCGCAGCGCGCGCGGGCGACGCGGACGAGGGCGAGGTGGCCCTCGTGCAGGGCGCCCATCGTCGGCACGAGTCCGAGCGGCCGCGGCAGGGTGGCGAGGGCGCCGCGGGTCTCGGTGACGGTGCGCGCGACTCTCATCGGCCTTCGCCCTCTTCGAGCAGGGTCTTGAGGGTGCGCACCGTCTCATCGTCGAGCCGCGGCGCCGCCAGCGTCAAGGTCTCGAGCGAGAGCGCCCGGTAGGCCTCGGCGACGCGCCCGGGCTGCCGCGCGAGCAGGCGCAGGTGGGCGCGCACCGTCGCCACGTCGCCGCGCGCTACCGGCCCGGTCAGGGCGGCAGCCGGCCCCTTGGCGACGACGTTGGCGGTGACCGTGGAGACCAGGGGCGCGAGCAGTTCGAGGCCGTCGTCGCGACCCGTCGCCTCGTCCATCAGCCGCACGGCCTCGGACTCGAGCGCGACCAGCAGGTTCGCGGCGACGGCGGCGGAGAGGTGGTAGAGCGGCTTGCGCTCGTCGGCGAGGCGGAAGGGGCGCATGCCGAGACGTGCGGCGAGCTCGTCGCCGAAAACGGCCACGTGCTCGTCGTCGGCGGTCACGGCGCAGGCTACGCCCGCGAGCGCCTCGGCCCGGGCGTCGCCCGAGAACGTCTGCAGCGGGTGCAGGCAGAGCGTGAGCACGCCGGCCTCCTGCAGCGGCCGCAGCAGGCGCAGCGAGCCGGCGCCGCTCGAGTGGATGGCGAGCGGCGGGCAGGAGGAGCGGCGCCGGCCGGGGCAGGCCGCGGCGAGCTGGCCGGCGACGGCGAAGATGTCGTCGTCGGGTACCGTCAGCCACCAGGCGTCGGCTTCGAGGGCGGCGTCGGCGACGCGCACGTGCATCGGTCCGCCGCCGTAGCCGGCGAGGCCGGCGTCGTCTTCGTGGTGGGTGCCGATCGCGGAGACCGTCAGGCCGGCCTGGTCGAGGGCGGCGATGAGCGTCGAGCCCAGGCGTCCGGGCCCTATGACGGCGAAGTGATACGCGTCGAGCTTCAAGCCTTGGCCTCCCTGGCTGCGGTCCGCCCGGTGAGAGCGGTACCGCGCCGGCCGTCGGCCTGTGCTGCACAGGCGGCCTCTCCGTCTCCGGCACTGCGACTCGGAGCGGAGCCTCGCTGAGGGTAGCGGCTCACGACGTCACGGTCAACGCAGCCGCCGTCGGCGCCTTGCACGACACGCGCCCGTGCGAGGCGCCGCGCCGTCCGATGCGCTCGGCGGGTCGACTCCCGCCCGCCATCGCTCTGGCCGCCGCGCCGCTCCTTCGCGCCCCGCCGCCGGTGGTACACTGTCGCCATGCCGATCTACGAATTCTCCTGCACGCAGTGCGGCGCCGTGTTCGAGGAGCTGGTGCGCAACGGCACCAAGCCGGTGTGCCCGGAGTGCTCGTCGGGCGAGGTCCGCCGCCTGCTCTCGCGCTTCGCGGTCCACTCCTCCTCGCCGGGCCTCGGGGGTACGGGCGGCGGCAAGAGCTGCTCCACCTGCTCCTCCTCATCCTGTGCCACCTGTCACTGACGACCGCCGTCGCGCCTTCGACGACCTCCGCCGCGAGGTCGAGGGCTGTGCGCGCTGCGTGCTCGCCGAGACGCGCACGCGGGCCGTGTTCGGGGAGGGCGACCCGGACGCCGAGCTGATGTTCGTCGGCGAGGCCCCCGGCTACCACGAGGACCAGCAGGGGCGGCCGTTCGTCGGCGCCGCCGGCAAGCTGCTCGGCGAGCTCCTCGCCTCGATCGGCCTGGGTCGCGAGCAGGTGTTCATCGCCAACGTCCTCAAGTCGCGGCCGCCCAACAACCGTGACCCGCGCCCCGAGGAGATCGCCGCCTGCCAGCCCTACCTCTGGCAGCAGATCGAGCTCATCGAGCCGCTCGTCATCTGCACGCTGGGCAACTTCGCCACCAAGCTGCTCTCGGGCGACCAGGCCGGCATCACGCGCGTGCACGGTCGCCCGCGCGCCACCGTCATCGCCGGGCGCGAGCTCTACCTCTACCCGATCTTCCACCCCGCCGCGGCGCTCTACACGCCGGCCATGCTCACGACGCTCAAGGAGGACGTGGCGCGCCTGCCCGAGCTGCTCGCTCACGCCCGCGGTGCGACTCCGGGGGCGCCGCCGCGCGACATCGCCCCGCAGGGCGCGGAGCCCGGCGCCGCTGCGGCGCAGCCGCGGCCC
>JAZBOM010000241.1:0-3628 GCA_036351205.1 Thermoleophilia bacterium
GACGACCCGACCATCGTCCTCGAGATGAAGGGCGAGGACCTGATCATGCGCTTCTACAAGGAGGACAACGCGCTCCTCCTCAAGCGGGTCGAGTAGACCCGGAGCCGCACGCGGTCGACGGTCGGCTGGGCCGGGCTGGCCGGGTAGTCGGTAGCGCCTGCGCCACGCGATCTGAACGTTTGCCGTTCAGATCGCTCGATGTCGTCCGCACCACCGGAAGTGGACAGAGAGCGCCGTCCGTCAACCTTGCTAGACTCGGATGGTGACGCCCGACCCCAAGCACCCGCTCGCCGCCTCGCCCGACCCGCCCGGTTCCGCCGCGCGCGCCATCGCCGCGCCTGCGGCCGCGCCGTCGGCGGCCGCGCCGCGCACGGCCCTCGGCTTGCTGCGCGACGTCTTCGGTTTCCGCGAGTTCCGCCCGCACCAGGGTGAGATCGTCGCGCACGTCGCCGGCGGTGGCGACGCCTTCGTCCTCATGCCCACCGGCGGCGGCAAGTCGCTCTGCTACCAGCTGCCGGCGCTGCTGCGCCCCGGCACCGGCATCGTCGTCTCGCCGCTCATCTCGCTCATGAAGGACCAGGTCGACGCCCTGCGGGCGGCCGGCGTCAGCGCCGCCGCCTACAACTCGTCCCTCGAGGGTCCCGAGGCACGCCGCGTGCTGGCGCAGCTCCACGGGGGCGAGCTCGACCTCCTCTACGTCGCCCCCGAGACGCTGATGACCGCGTCGTTCCTCGAGCGGCTGCGCGGGCTCGGCGACGGGAGCGGCGCGGCCGGCATCGCCCTCTTCGCCATCGACGAGGCCCACTGCGTGAGCCAGTGGGGGCACGACTTCCGCCCCGAGTACGTACAGCTCGGCGAGCTGCGCGGGCTCTTCCCCGGCGTCCCCGTACTCGCCTGCACGGCGACCGCCGACCCGCAGACGCGCGACGACGTGCGCCTGCGGCTCGGGCTGGCCGACGCGCCGGTGTTCGTCACCGGCTTCGACCGGCCGAACATCCGCTACACGGTCGTCGAGAAGCGCGAGCCTCTCCACCAGCTCAAAGCGTTCCTCGCCGTGCACGAGAGCGAGTCCGGCATCGTCTACTGCCTCTCGCGCAAGCGCACCGAGGAGGTGGCGGGCAAGCTCGTCGCGGCCGGCATCCCGGCTGCGGCCTACCACGCCGGCCTCCCCGCCGAAGAGCGCCGCCGCGTGCAAGAGGCGTTCGCCCGCGACGACGTCCTGGTCGTCGTCGCCACGGTCGCCTTCGGCATGGGCATCGACAAGAGCGACGTGCGCTTCGTCGTCCACTACGACCTGCCCAAGACGATCGAGAGCTACTACCAGGAGACGGGGCGCGCGGGGCGCGACGGCCTGCCGGCCGAGGCGCTGCTCCTCTTCGGCCTCGGCGACGCCGCCGTCGTGCGCTCTCTCGTCGAGGGCGGGGGCCGCCGCGGCGACCGCCGGCGCGGGGGCAACGGGCGCAGCGGCACCCGGCTCGGCGATAGCGGGTCCGGCGACGGCGGGCGCGACGGCGGGTCCGGCGGCGGCGGGCGCTGGGGCGACCCGGAGTACGAGCGCGACCCCGAGCAGGTGCGCGTCGAGCTGCACAAGCTCAACGCCATGGTCGGCCTGGCCGAGGCGCTCTCGTGCCGCCGCCGCGCCCTCCTCGGCTACTTCGGCGAAGAACTCGGCCACGACTGCGGCAACTGCGACGTCTGCCTCGACCCTCCCGAGACCTACGACGCCACCGAGCACGCGCAGATGGCGCTCAGCTGCGTCTACCGTACGGGGCAGCGCTTCGGCATCGGCCACGTCGTCGACGTCCTGCGCGGCAGCGAGAGCGAGAAGGTCCTGCGCTGCGGCCACGACCAGGTCAGCACCTACGGCATCGGCGCCGAGGTCGAGCGCGACCACTGGGTGAGCCTCGTCCGCCAGCTGGTGCACCGCGGCTACCTCGTGCAGGACATCGCCCAGTACTCGGCCCTGCGGCTCACGCCCAAGGCCCGCGACCTGCTCAACGGTGACGAGCGCCTCGTGCTTGCGAAGCCGCGCACCAGGGTGCCGACGAAGAAGCAGCGCCTCGCGGCCGAGCGGGCGGCGCGCGTGGCCGGCCTCGCCGACCTCGAGGTCGACGAGGCCCTCTTCGCGCGCCTCCGCGCCCTGCGCAAGCGCCTCGCCGACGAGCAACGCGTGCCGGCCTACGTGGTCTTCAGCGACGCGACCCTGGCCGAGATGGCGGCGCGCAAGCCGGGCACGTACGTCGACTTGCTCGCCGTCAACGGCGTCGGCCAGGCCAAGCTCGAGCGCTACGGCGACGCGTTCATCGAGGCGATCGCCGCGCACGACGGGTAGCCCGCCGGCGCGACCCGGGCGCGCCCGCGCGCCGCCGGCCGGGCCGCGGGCGTCCTCGCAGGCAGCCGTCTACCGCGACGCCGCGGGGTCGAGCAGCTCGCGCGACTCCCCGGGGTCGAGCAGTTCCAAGCCCGTCGCGGGGTCGAGGCGGCGTGCGGCGGCGCTGCCGAGCAGCTCGATCACGACCGCCTCGCCGACGACCCAGGTGAGCACGCCCTTGCGGATGCAGCCGGCGACCACCTGGTCGTCGCGGCCAAAGGCCGCGTGCAGGTGGAGGACCGGCTGCCCGGACTCGCCGGGGAAGATGGTGCCCACGCCGGCGACCTCGTGCGCGTCGTGGAGCACGCGTTCCATCGGCACCACGCGTGCGGCCCGGCTCTCCTCGGGACCGACGACCACGCGGCTGCCGTCGTCGGCACCGCCGAGCAGCACCACGGCGGCGCGGCTGATGCCCTCGGCCCGCGCCGCGGCTTCGATCGACTCGTGGACCACGTCCCCGTCTTCGAGGCGGACGACCAGGGCTCGACCGAGGGTCGCGCTGGCGTACTTCACGGTGACCTCCTCGCGCTCGCTGCCCTGCGTCGCCGTCGCGCGCCTGCACGCAGCACGACAAGACTACCCCAGCCGTGCCGGCGGCGAGCCCCCGCACCGTGACAGCGCTCGAGAGCCGCCGCGCCGGGACCCGGCCGCGACGGCGGCGGCTCCGCGTCCCTCCCGTGGTAGCGTTGCCGCGTGGACCTGGCCTTCTTCGCGACGGCGCCCCGGGGCGTCGAACGAGCGCTCGCGAGCGAGGTGCGCTCGCTCGGCGCGGCGCACGTCCGCGAAGCCCGCGGCGGGGTCTCCTTCAACGGTCCGCTGGAGGCCGGCTATCGCGCCTGTCTCTGGTCGCGGCTCGCCACGCGCGTGCTCCTCGGGCTCGCACGCTTCCCCGCCGCGTCGGCCGACCACCTCTACGCCGGCGTGCAGACCGTTGACTGGCGCGACCACCTCGGGCCCGACGCCACTCTCGCGGTGAGCTTCACGGGTACGAGCGACACGATCCGCGACACGCGCTTCGGCGCCCTCAAGACCAAGGACGCCATCGTCGACCAGCTTCGTGCCGCGACCGGCTCGCGCCCGTCGGTCGACACACGCCGGCCGGACGTGCGCGTCAACGTGCACCTCGAGGGCGGGCGCGCCGACCTCGCCATCGACCTCTCGGGGGAGAGTCTGCACCGCCGCGGCTACCGCGCCGAGCGCGTCCAGGTCGAGGCCCCGCTCAAGGAGAACCTCGCCGCCGCCGTCCTGGCCCTGGCC
>JAZBOM010000242.1:0-2942 GCA_036351205.1 Thermoleophilia bacterium
CGTGCGCGAGCAGGCGATCCGCGACGGGCTCACGGGGCTGTACAACCACCGGCACTTCCAGGAGCGCCTGCGCGACGAGTGCGCCCGTGCCCTGCGCTACGAACTCCCGCTCTCGCTGCTCATGTTCGACATCGACGACTTCAAGGGTTTCAACGACGAGTTCGGGCACCAGCTCGGCGACGAGGTCCTGCGCGAGGTCGCGACGCTCCTCAGCACGGGGATCCGTCGCGGCATCGACCTCCCGGCGCGCTACGGCGGCGAGGAGTTCGCCGTGATCCTGCCACACACGGCGATCGCCGGCGCCGAGGTGCTCGGGCACCGTCTGCGCGGCGAGCTGGCCGCCGCCGACCTGCCGCCGCGCGGGGCCGATGCGGCGCTCGTCGGGGAGCGCTTGCGCAAGAGCATCGCCACGCGCGCGTTCGCCGGCCGCGACGACCGCCACCCCTCGCGCGTCTCGGTGAGTGTCGGCGTCGCCATGAGCGCCTCGGGCGACCGCGGCGCCGAGGAGCTCGTCGCCGCCGCGGACCGCGCGCTCTACCGCGCCAAGCGAGCCGGCAAGGACAGGGTGGAGGTGGAGCCGGCATGAGCGCCGCCGAGCCCCTGCGCCGCGCCCGCCGTGCGCTCGATGTCCTCAGGGTCGCCTCGGAGATCGGCGCGACGATCAGCGCCGATCTGGCGCTCGACGACGTGCTCTCCAAGGTCGCCGAGCACGTCGGGCGCGTCTTCGGCGCCTCCGAGTGCGACATCTGGGAGTACCGCGCCGACGACGACACGGTCCTCGCCGCCGGCCTCTGGGCGCGCTCGCCCTCGCCCGCCGACGAGGGCTGGGTCGGGACCGTCTATGCGCTCGACCGGCCGCGCAGCTTCGTGCACGCGATCCGCGAACGGCGGCCCTGGGAGCGCTCGGTCGCCGACCCCGACCTGCCGGAGTACAACCGCGGCCTCATGGAGCACTGGGGTGAGAAGGCCGTTCTCTGCGTGCCGCTCATCGCCGGGGACGCCGTCATCGGCGCGCTCTCGCTCATCGAGAAGGAGCGCGCGCGTCGCTTCAGCCCCGACGAGCGTGACCTGCTCACACTTCTCGCCGTCCCGGCGGCGGTCGCGATCCAGCACGTCCGCCTGCGCCGCTCCTGGGGCGACCAGCGCCTGCGCCTGCAGTCGCTGCTGGCCACCAGCCGCGCCATGTCGTCGATGGTGCAGGTCGGGCCACTGCTGGGGACGATCGCCGAGGTCGCAGGCGAGGCGCTCGGCGCCGACGAGTGCTCGATCGACATCTACGAGGAGGCGACCGAGGCGCTCACGGTCGCCGCCTATCACCGCAGGGACGGGGCGGCCGCAGGAGAGGACGTGCTCGGCCGCGCCTATCCCCTGGCGGAGTACGCCGCCGACCGGGCGCACCTTTTCGGCCGCGAGGTCGTCGAGGAGACGCTCTCGGACCCTTCGCTCGACCCCGTCAACCGCGCCTCGATGGAGGCCAACGGCGAGATGACCGTCCTCAGCGTGCCCCTCTGGTTCGAGGACCGGCCGATCGGGATCCTGGCCTTCTTCGCCACCGAGCGCGAGCGCCACTTCGGCGACCCGGAGGTCGAACTGGCCCGCGCCCTCGGCGAGCAGGCGGCGGCGGCGATCCACCGCGCCCAGCTCCTCGAGCGGAGCGAGGCGCAGAACACACGCCTCAACCTGCTCCTCGAGTCGACGCGGGCGATCACCTCGAGCGTCGACCTCGAGGTCGTCCTTCGTACGGTGGCGCGCACCACCTGTGAAGCGCTGGGCTGCGAGCAGTGCCAGATCCAGTCCTACGACGCTGCGACGCAGAGCGTGACCGTGAGCGGTCACTACCAGCGCCGGCCGGACCCGGTGGCCGGGGAGAGCTTCGGCAAGACGTTCTCGCTCGCCGATGAGCCGGACGAGCTCGAGATGCTCGAGCGCAAGCTGACGGTGGAGCAGCAGCTCTCGGACCCGGCGCTCCCCGAGTCGACGCGCGAGAGCATGCAGCGGTTCGGCGACCGGACCTACCTCAACGTGCCGCTCGTCTTCAACGACGAGCCCATCGGGCTCCTCGTGCTCGTGGAGCGCGAGCGCGAGCGGCACTTCGCCCCCGACGAACTGGCGCTCGCCCAGGCGCTCGGCGAGCAGGCGGCGAGCGCCATCGAGCACGCCCGGCTCTACAGGGCCGTGCAGGAGCAGGCCACCACCGACGGGCTCACGGGGCTGTTCAACCACCGGTACTTCTACGAGCGCCTCGGCCAGGAGGTCGCGCGGGCGGGCCGCTACGGGAGCCCCGTCTCGCTGCTCATGATCGACATCGACGACTTCAAGAGCTTCAACGACCGCTTCGGGCACGTCATGGGCGACGAGGTGCTGCGCGGCGTCGCCGACATCCTCACCACGCAGCTCCGGCGCGGCGTCGATCTCGTGGCGCGGTACGGCGGCGAGGAGTTCGCCGTCATCCTCCCCAACACGCGGCTCGCCGGTGGCGGGGAGCAGCTCGACAGGCCGGCGGGCGCCGCCGACGACGCGCCGGCGGCCGGCCATCTCGACGGCGCGGTGGCGGTCGCCGAGCGCATACGCCGCGAGGTGGAGGCGGGGTCGCTGCTGGCGAAGGGACGCACGGGCCGGCTCACGGTCAGCGTCGGTGTCGCCGCCTTCCCGCGGCCCGCCGGCGACGTCGACCGCCTCGTCCGGTACGCGGACGAGGCGCTGTACGCCGCCAAGCGCGGCGGGAAGAACCGCGTCGAGGTCTACTCGGGAGCGGTCCGGTGACCCTCGAGCCGCCCGTCGCGCCCGGCGCGGGCCATGCGGCCCCCGACCTTCCGGCCATGCTCCAGACCGTGACCCAGGCGGTCGGCGCGGCACTGGGCGCCTGGTGGGTCGAGCTGTGGACGTTCACGCCCGAGCAGGACACCATCGCCTGCCGGGCGTTCTGGGCCTGCGAGGAGGCC
>JAZBOM010000243.1:0-2143 GCA_036351205.1 Thermoleophilia bacterium
CTCGGCGTCGACGCGGCCGCCCACGCGGTCGCCCTGGCAGACGGCGCCGCGGAAGCCGACGATGTCCGGCCCCAGGTCGGCGAGCTGGGGGAGGTGCTCCTCGCGCAGCGAGCCGGCGAGGGCGCAGAGCAGGCCGGCGGCGCGGCAGCGGGCGGCGAACTCGGCGAGATCGGCCGCGGACAGCACGCTGAAGAGCGTGCTGCCGCGCTTCTCGGCGGTGTCGATCATGCAGCCGTCGGCCCCGGCGGCCGCGGCCGCGGCCGGCAGCACCAGGGGCGGCACCGAACCCAGCGTCTCGGCGTCGGCGTACGCCGTGGCCATGATCCGCACGGAGGGGTTCTGGGCGCGGGCGGCGCGGCAGACGGCGTCCAGCAGGACGCGCGCGCGCTCGCCGTCGCGCGGCCCGAGCAGGCCGACCTTCACGTACTCGATGCCGCAGGCGGCGGCGCCTGCCGCGGCGAGCGCCGCCGTGCCCGGAAGGTCGGGGAAGTCGCCGATGGCGGCGCTGACCGGGGTCGCCGCCGGCGTGAGCTCACGGACCCGGCGGATGACGTCGGGGGCGGCGGCGCCCAGCGAGCCTTCACGCGGGTCTTTGACGTCGACGAGGTCGGCGCCGCCGTCCACCGCGGCGGCGACCTCGTGCTCGCCGATGACGCTGACCAGGAGTTGCACGCGCAGGGTCCTTCCTCAGGGGCGCCTGCGGGCCACAGTACACGCCGCCGGGCGGGATGGACAAGACGCCCGCCGATGACCTCGCGGCCCAGGGCGGCGCACGGGCCTTGCAGGGCTCCGCCGTGGAGGGCTTCGCCGTCGAGACGCACGACGGACTCATCTTCACGGTCAAAGGGCTCGTGCACCCGCCCGACCGTCGCATCGCCTACCTGCGCTACGCGCCCGACCCGCGCGGCGACCGCGAGCGCGACGGCCGTCGCTACCGCAAGCTGCACGGCTTCGCCGAGCAACTCGAGGCGCTCGAGGGGCACGGCGGGGTGCTCGAGGTGCACGGCGGGGTGCTCGAGCGGCAGGGTGAGGCGTATCTGGTCTTCGACCCCGTCGCCGGGGCCGTGCTGCAGGGCGTGCCCGTCGAGGCGGCGGCGCGCGTCTTCGACCCGCGCCGCCGCCTCCGCGAGGTGGCCGCCCGCGGCCCGGCCGACGCCCTCGAGGAGGCCGCGCTCGCCCTCGCCCAGCTGCTGCGCGAGACCGCCGCGGTGCCCGGCGCCGCGCTCGGCGTGACCGGCTCGCTGCTCGTCGGCCTGCAGACGCCGGACTCGGACGTCGACCTCGTGGTGTACGGCAGCGAGTCGTGCCGGGCGGTGCACGCCGCGCTCGGCGCTCTGCTCGACGACACGTCGAGCCCTCTGCGGAGACCCGCGGGCGAAGACCTGGCGGCGATCCACGCAGCACATCGCCGCGAGACGCCGCTCGGCGCCGAGGACTTCGCTCGCTTGCAGAAGGCGAAGGTCAACGAGGGTCTGTTCTCCGGGCGCGCCTTCTTCGTACGTTTCGTGAAGGCGCCCGGTGAGGTCACGGAGCGCTACGGCGACTTCCGCTACGAGCCGCTGGGGCCGGCGACCGTCGAGGCCCGCGTCGCCGGCGCCGCGGAGGCGGTCTTCACTCCTTGTCGCTACCTCGTCGAGGCGGCGACCGTGCTCGAGACGGCGACCGCCGGTCCGGCCGAAGCCGAAGTCGAGGCCGCGACTGGGCTCGAGCCGGCGATCGCCCGTCCGGCAGGGGCCGACGCCGCGCCCGTCGCGCTGCGCGAGATCGTCTCCTTCCGCGGGCGCTTCGCCGACCAGGCACGCGAGGGGGAGCGCGTGAGAGCGCGCGGCACGCTGGAGCGTGTGCTCCCGCGCTCGGGCGCGCCCTTCGCGCGCCTCGTGGTCGGCGCCCCCGGCGACTACCTGCTGAGCCTGCCCGGCTGAGCGGCGATGGGCGGCCCGGCGACGCAGCCGGGCCGGGCCGTGGAGAGGTGCGGTCGGAGCACCGCGGAGGGGCGGCCCGGCGGCGCAGCCGGCCCGGGCCGCCCCTCGACCGCCCGCGTGCTACCATTGACCGTCCGCAGCCGTTCCCGACCTTCGAGACAGGACCATGTTCGACGCCCTCAGCGAACGCCTCCAGAACGTCTTCACGAACCTCCGTGGCC
>JAZBOM010000244.1:0-3712 GCA_036351205.1 Thermoleophilia bacterium
ACGTCCGCGGCGCCTTCCTCGAGGTCTTCTCGGACATGCTGGGCTCGGCGGGCGTCATCGTCGCCGGCATCATCCTGGTGACGACCGGGTGGCCCTACGCCGACCCGATCATCGGCGCCGGCATCGGGCTCTTCATCTTGCCGCGGCGCCTGGCGGCTCGGGCGCGACGCCCTGCGCATCCTGCTCGAGATCGCACCGGAGGACGTGGACGTCACGGTCGCGCAGCGCAGCCTCGCCGGCCTGCCCGGCGTCGTCGATGTGCACGACCTCCACGTGTGGACGCTGACCTCGGGGATGAACATGGCGAGCGGTCACCTGAGCGTCGCGTGCGCCGCCGACGTCGCCCCGGTGATGCGGGCGGCTCATGTGCTGCTCGCTCATGAGTTCGAGGTCACGCACGCGACGCTGCAGGTCGAGCCCAAGGATTCGGGGTTCGTATGCACCCCGTGCCCGTCGTCGCCGGCGACGGCGGCGGGGTGCACTCGCGAAGGTGCGGAGGCGGAGCGAGCGAAGGACGCGCAGCCCGGCTCCTGAGGCGCGTGCTTGCGTCAGCGGCGTGGCGCGGGCATGAAGTGCCGCTCGAGCCGCAGCGGCTGCAGGCCGGCTGTGGGGCCGATGCTATCATGCCGGCGGTCCGACTCGTCGTCATCGTGCCTGCAGGAGGGTCCCCGATGCGCTACCGCTTCTTCACCTGCGACGTCTTCACCGACACGCGCTTCGGCGGCAACCAGCTCGCCGTCCACCCCGAGGCCGAAGGGCTGACGGCCGAGCAGATGCAGCGCATCGCGCGCGAGTTCAACTTCTCGGAGACGACCTTCGTGCTGCCCGCCGAGCAGGGGCACGACCGCCGCGTGCGCATCTTCACACCCACGCAGGAAGTGCCCTTCGCCGGCCACCCCAACATCGGGACGGCGTTCGTGCTCGCGACGACGGGCGCGCTCGGGGCGCTCGACGCGCCGCGCACCGTCACCTTCGAGGAGGACGCGGGGCTCGTCGAGGTCGTAATGGAGAAGCGCGAGGGGGAGCGGGTCTGGTGTGAGCTGAAGGCCCCGCAGCGCCTCTCGTTGGGCGCGACCGCGCCGCCCGACGCGGTGGCGGCGGCCGTCGGCCTCTGCGGCGAAGACATCGTCACCGTCGAGCACGAACCGATTGTCGCGTCCGTAGGGCTGCCGTTCGTGATCGCCGAGCTCAGGGACTGTGACGCGCTCGAGCGGGCCAAGCCGAGCCTGGCCGGCGCCGAGGCACTCCTCGCCGCCGGCGCCGAGGTGCCGGACGTGCACGTATACGTGCGTTCGCGCGACGAGTTCGATCTGCGGGCGCGCATGTTCTCGCCGCTCGACGGCATCCCCGAGGATCCCGCCACGGGGAGCGCCAACTGCACACTCGCTGCGCTGCTCAGCCACCTTGACGCGGCGCAGGATGGTGGCTTCACGTACCGCATCGCCCAGGGCGTCGAGATGGGGCGACCGAGCGTCCTCGAGGCGCGCACCGAGAAGCGGGACGGTGAGGTCACCGGGGTGTGGATCGGCGGCGAGAGCGTGATGGTGAGCGAGGGGTCCATCGAGGTCTGACGGGGGCAGCCGGCCTCGTGCGCCCGCGCCGGGTCCCGTAGCGCCTCCTCCATTGCCGGCGTCATGCGTCTGACGTATACTTCGGCTACGGAATATACGTCACACGTGGCCGTCCCCAGGGAGTCCGCCCATGCAGACCAAGCTCACGCTCCGCCTCGACGACGCGCTCATCCGCAGCGCGAAGCGTCATGCCGCCAGGTCGGGCAGGTCGGTCTCGCAGCTCGTGGCCGACTACTTCACGCTCATCGGCGCCGGCGACGAGGCGTCGGGCGTCGAGCTCACCCCCCGCGTGCGTGCGCTGCTCGGGGCGCTGCCTCCCGACGCCTCCGACACGGGCGCCTATCGTCGACACCTCGCGTCAAAGCACCGGTGAGAGTGCTCTTCGACACCAACGTGGTGCTCGACGTGCTCCTCGACAGGGAGCCGCACGCCGGCACCGCCGCACGTCTCTTCGCGCTGGTCGACACCGGCAAGCTCGAGGGGTCGCTCTGCGCGAGCACCATCACGACCGTGCACTACCTCGCGGCGAAGGCCACCGGTGACCGGCGAGCGAGACGCCTTCTGCGCGAGCTCCTCGAGCTGTTCGATCTCGCTCCCGTAGACCGGCCGGTGCTCGAGACGGCCCTGCGGCTCGACTTCGCCGACTACGAAGACGCGGTCGTGCACGAGGCCGCGAGAGCATGCGGGGCCGCCGGTATCGTGACCCGCAACGCCAAGGACTTCGCTCGCGCGACACTCCCCGTCTTCTCGCCGGACGAGCTGCTCTCGGCGCTCGTCGCGGCTGAGTGAGCGCTGCCGGGCGCGCGGAGACCGTCACCGGGCGGGCGCCGCGTTCGCCTCCGCGCGCTCCGCACCCCCGTCACTGCTTAGGCCCGGCGTTTGCGGCGCCCGCCGTCACTGCATCGGAGCCGCTGTGCGTGTCGGCGCCCTCGTACGAGACGCAGCCTGGTCCTCTTCGGCGCTGTGACACATCCGGGGCGACCACCGTTGACACATCCGGGGCGACCACCGTTGACACGCCCGAACCGGTGCTTCTAGGCTCGGCCGACCACGGCTGAGGGAGGGGCGATGGGACGCTTCGACGGCAAGACGGTGCTGGTCACCGGGGGCTCGAGCGGCATCGGCCGCGCGACCGTGCGCGCCTTCGCGCGCGAAGGCGCGCACGTCTACGCGGCAGCTCGCCGCGCCGACATGCTCGAGGAGCTGGCGCTCGAGGCGCTCGAGGGGTGCGGGGACGGTACGGCGGGCGGTATCGAGGCCGTGGCTCTCGACGTCCGTGACATCCCCGCCGTCAAGCAGGCGGTGCGCGACGTCGTGGCCGCCGCCGGCCGCCTCGACGTGCTCGTGAACTGCGCCGGCATCAGTGTCGGTCTGCCGGTCTTCGAGGTCACCGAGGAGGCGTGGGCCGACATGCTGGCGACCAACCTCACGAGCGCCTTCTTCGCCAGCCAGGAGGCGGCCCGCCACATGGCCTCTGCGGGCGGCGGAGCGATCGTCAACGTTTCCTCGATCTGCGCCTACATGGCCGAGTCGCCCGAGGTGCCGTACTGCGCCACGAAGGCGGCCCTCGTCATGGTCACGCAGTGCATGGCCCACGAGCTCGGTCACCTCGGCGTGCGCGTCAACGCCGTCGCGCCCGGTCTCACCGACACGCCGATGCTCGACGATGACCTCGAGCGGCCCGACCACTACGACCGCCTCGCACGGATGATCCCGCTGCGGCGGCCGGCAGCTCCGGAGGAGATCGCCGCCGCCATCCTCTTCCTCGCCTCCGACGAAGCCTCGTACATCACCGCCGAGACCCTGGTCGTCGACGGCGGCCAGACGCGGGGCTTCTGGTACTCCGGCGAAGACGAGCCGCCGGCGCCGTCGCGGCTGAGCTGAACCGCGCGGCGCGGCGCCCGGACTGATCCGCGGCACGGGGGCGCCTGACGGGCAGTCATCGAAAGCGCGATCGTCATCCCCGCATCGCGCCGTTTTCCGTCGTTCCGCTGCGTCGACTTGGCGGAAACCGGCGCGAAGGCCGCTCGTTCTGGCGGCCGAACCGCGTGAGCTCGCAAGGACCACTCTCGGCACAGCTCCTCTGGATGCCGGCTGCCCGGCGCGGCCGCTCTCCCGAGGGTTCCCTGCGCGGGTCTCGG
>JAZBOM010000245.1:0-6475 GCA_036351205.1 Thermoleophilia bacterium
GCCGGCGCGCGTCGCCGAGCGCGCCGGCCCGCTCTACACCGCCTCGCTCAACAAGATGTACATGGACGAGGTCTACGAGGTGGTGCCCATCCGCAGCACCATCGCCTTCGCCAAGGGCCTCTGGGTGGGCTTCGACGAGGCCGTCATCGACGGCGCCGTCAACGGCCTCGCCCGCCTCTGGGCCTGGGCCGGCGCCGGCCTGCGGCCGCTGCAGTCTGGCCGCCTGCAGAACTATGCCCTCGGCATCTTCGTCGGCATGGTCGTCCTCGTCGTCGTCGTGCGCTGGTTCTGAGAGGGGAGGCGAGATGAGCTGGAGCGAACAGATCGGCTTCCCGATCCTCTCCGTGATCACCTACCTGCCCCTGGCCGGGGTCCTCCTCATGCTGCTCGTGGCGCGCGGCCGGCCGGTCGTCTACAAGACGATCGCCCTGCTGACGACGCTGGCCGCCTTCGTGCTCAGCGTCGTCATGCTCGTCGTCTTCGACCGCGGCGCCGCCGGCATGCAGTTCGTCGAGGACTTCGAGTGGATCGACCAGCTCAACATCCACTACGGCTTCGGCGTCGACGGCATCGCCGCCCTGCTGCTCGGCCTGACCACCCTGCTCGGCGTCATCGTGATCGTCGGCAGCTGGAACTACGTGAAGGACCGCGAGATGGGCTTCTTCATCGCGCTCCTGCTGCTGCAGACCGGCATGGCCGGCGTCTTCTGCGCCACCGACCTCTTCCTCTTCTACATCTTCTGGGAGGCCATGCTGGTCCCGATGTACTTCCTCATCGGCATCTGGGGCGGCCCGCGGCGCATCTACGCGGCGATCAAGTTCTTCCTCTTCACCCTGGTCGGCAGCCTGCTCATGCTGGTCGCGATCATCGCCCTCGTGTACTACGTCGACAGGGAGGCCGGGGGGCTGACCTTCGACATCCAGGAGCTGGGGCAGCAGGTGCTGCCCTACAAGCTGCAGTTCTGGGCCTTCCTCGCCTTCTTCGTCGCCTTCGCGATCAAGGTGCCGATGTTCCCCGTGCACACCTGGCTGCCCGACGCCCACGTCGAGGCGCCGACCGCCGGCTCCGTGATCCTGGCGGGCGTGCTGCTGAAGATGGGCGGGTACGGCATGCTGCGCTTCTGCCTGCCGTTCTTCCCCGACGCCGCCGTCGACTTCATCCCCATCGTGGTCGCGCTCTCGGTCGTCGCCATCATCTACGGGGCTCTCGTCTCACTGGTGCAGAAGGACCTCAAGAAGCTCGTCGCCTACTCGAGCGTCAGCCACATGGGCTTCGTGACCGCCGGCATCTTCGCCTCGATCGGCCTGATCGGCAACGCCGCCGGCATGGAGGGCGCGATCCTCGTGATGCTGAGCCACGGGGTGCTCACGGGGGCGCTCTTCCTCATGGTCGGGTTCGTCTACGAGCGCACGCACACGCGTGAGATCGCCGTCATGGGCACGCTGGCCAAGCCGCTGCCGGTGGCGGCCGGGTTCTTCATGTTCTTCGTGCTCGGGTCGCTCGGCCTGCCCGGCCTCAGCGGCTTCATGGGCGAGTTCCTCAGCCTGCTCGGCGTGTTCGAGTACTCGCGCTGGCTGGCGGCGGTCGCCGCCCTCGGCGTGATCCTCGCCGCCTGCTACCTGCTCTGGATGTACCAGCGCGTGTTCTTCAACGACCGCGGCGACGACGACGTCATGCCGCCCGGGCCGCTGCGCGACCTCGGCGCCCGCGAGATCGTCGCCCTCCTGCCGCTCGTCGTCTTCGCGGTCTGGATGGGCATCTACCCGAACACCTTCCTCGACTTCCTCCACGTGCCGGTCCAGGAGATCCTCGACCGGGTCACGCCGGCGCTGCCGGAGGCGGGCGCCGGCGGCTTCGCCCAGGTCATCGAGCTCGCGAAGGGGCTCTTCTGATGAACGAGCACGACGTCACCCTGATCCTGCCCGGCCTCGTCGTCGCCGGCACGGCGCTCGTCCTGCTCGCCGTCGACCTGGTCGTGACGCGCAAGGCGATCCTCGCCTGGGTCGCCTGCGGCGGCCTCGTGGCTGCCGCCGCCGTGGCCCTCGGGCAGTGGATGCGCGTCGTCGACGGCGCCCTCACCTTCACCGGGCGCGAGCCGCAGGCGGGCTTCCACGGCATGATCGGCCTCGACAGGTACGCCCTCTACGCCGTGCTCCTCTTCTGCGGCATCGGTGTGGTCACCGTGCTGCTCTCCGACGCCTACATCACCCGCCATCACGAGCCTCACGGCGAGTTCTACGGGCTCCTGCTGCTGGTGATCGTCGGCATGATCGGCATGGCGGTCTCGACCGACCTCATCATGCTGTACATCAGCTTCGAGCTCATGTCGCTGCCCACGTACGTGCTGGCCGGCTCGCTGCGTGCCGACCCACGCTCCGGCGAGGCCTCGCTCAAGTACTTCGTCAACGGCGCCTTCGCCTCGGCGATCCTCGCCTTCGGTCTGGCGCTGCTCTACGGCGCGACCGGCCAGACCAACTACGCGAGCATCGCCGAGAGCCTCGCCGGCCTCGGCGACGGCACCAGCGGCCTCACCATCGTCGCCCTCGTGCTCGTCGTCGTCGGCTTCGCCTTCAAGGTCTCGGCCGTGCCGTTCCACAGCTGGGCGCCCGACGTCTACGAGGGCGCCCCCACGCCGGTCACCGCCTTCATGTCGGTGGGGGTCAAGGCCGGCGCCTTCCTCGGCTTCCTCAAGCTCTTCACGGTGGCGACGGGTACGGCGGCCGAGCCCTGGACCGACGCCCTCATCATCCTCGCCATCGTCACCATGGTGGTCGGCAACGTGCTCGCGCTGCCGCAGCGCAACCTCAAGCGCATGCTCGCCTACTCGAGCATCGCCCACGCCGGCTACCTGCTGCTCGGCCTCGTCGCCGTCGGCGCCTCGGGCGACACCGCCGGCTCGAGCGCCGTGCTCTTCTACCTCGCCGCCTACGCGGCGATGAACCTCGGCGCCTTCGGGGTGCTCGTCGGGATCCGCAACCGCCGCGCCTTCGGCTACACGCTCGACGAGATCACCGGTCTCAGCCGCAGCATGCCGGGCGCGGCGCTCGTGCTCTCCATCTTCATGCTCTCGCTCACCGGCATCCCCCCGCTGATCGGCTTCTGGGGCAAGTTCTACCTGTTCACCGCGGTCATCGACGCCGGCTACACGTGGCTGGCGATCATCGCCGTGATCATGAGCGCGGTCTCCGCGTACTACTACCTGCGCGTCGTGTGGCTCATGTACTTCCGCGAGCGGCCCGACGAGCTCGACGAGGTCGTGCCCGACCCGGCCGGCCGCTCGCTCGGCGTCAACGTCGCCCTGGGCCTCGCCGCCGCCGGGGTCCTGCTGGTCGGCCTGTACCCGCAGCCGGTGCTGCGTGCCGCCGAGGCGGCGCTGCGCGTCGTCGTCGGCGGCTGACGGCGGCGGCCGTGAGCCGGCGCGGGCAGGGCGAGCCGTGGACCGTTCGTTGCCTCTGAGCGTGCGGGCCCCGATGCCTCCGAGTCTGGACGCCTCGCTGCCTCCGAAGGCCGCATCGTGAACCTCCTCTTCGTCGGCGACGTCTTCGGGCGGCCCGGGCGCGACGCCCTGCTGGGCTGGCTGCCCGGGTTCGTCGCCGAGCGCGACGTCGGCTTCGTGGTCGCCAACGGCGAGAACGCCGCCAACGGCGCCGGCATCACCTCCAAGATCGCCCTGCGCCTGCTCGACGCCGGCGTCGACGTGATCACCACCGGCAACCATGTGTGGCGGCAGAAGGAGGTCTTCGACTTCCTCGCCCGCGACGAGCGCATCGTGCGCCCGGCGAACTACCCGGAGGGCGCGCCGGGCCGCGGCCTCACCGTCCGCCCGGCGCGCGACGGCAGCGCCGTCGCCGTGATCGACCTCGCCGGCAGCCTCTTCATGGACACCGGCCTCAGCCCCTTCCGTATCGTCGACCGGCTGGTCGACCAGGCACGCAAGCAGGCCGAGACCATCGTCGTCGACCTGCACGCCGAGGCGACCAGCGAGAAGGTCGCCATGGGGCACCACCTCGACGGCCGGGTCACGCTCGTCGTCGGCACGCACACCCACGTGCAGACCTCCGACGCCCGCGTGCTGCCCGGCGGCACCGCCTACATCACCGACGTCGGCATGACCGGGCCGGCCGAGTCGGTCATCGGCGTGAGCAAGGAGATCATCCTGCGCCGCTTCCTCACCGAGATGCCGGTGCAGTTCGAGGTCGCCGAGGGGCCGGTGCGCATCGACGCCGTGCTGGTCGCGGTCGAGGGTGGCCGCGCGCGCTCGATCGAGACCGTGGAGACGATCGTCTGACAGGCGCGGTGGGCGGCCGCATCGCCCTTGGCGGCGGCGGTGCGGGGCGGGCGGTCGCAGCGCCCCTCGCGATGCCGGTGTGGGCCGGCGGCCGCGGCGCCTCTCGCGGCGCCGGTGACCGCCGCCGTCTTCCGTCCCGTCCCGGTCCTACTCTCGCACCTGGACGCAAGGGCGTGCTCGTTGCCAGCCCTGTATACGGAGTCTTTTTGTCCTAGGGCCCTCGACACTGATTTGATGTAGGCAGTCCCGGGTACTCGGAGGCTGTAAGCGGGACGGGGCGGCACTGCAGGCCGCCGGACGGGCCAGAGTTGGGGGCACCACAATTGAAAGCGGATGACCTGACCGCCGCGGGCGCGGCCGTCGCCAACGATTCTCACGACTCTGCACGCTCTCTCAGTCTGGTCACGGACCTGACGACCGCGCCTCAAGCGGTCGCCGTCTCCGTTGTGCCACTGCTGTCCGACGCGGCTGTTGTGTCTGGCGCGACCGTTGCCGATACAGTCAACGTGGGCGAAGGCACCTTGCACAACGAGCTGGCTGCGCGTCGCGCTGCGCGCGCACGGGCGCGGGCCGCCGAGCGGCGACGCCCGGCGTGGCTGCGGCAGGCGGCGACCGTGGCCGCCGACGCCATCGCGCTGGCGTTCAGCGCCTTCGTTGCGGTGTGGGCCGTCGGGGCGTTCGAGACGGCGCCGATCGTCGGGCGCCTCTTCGGCGCCTTCCCCAGCGCCGCGGTGCCGAGCCTCTGGCTCCTCCTGGCCCTTACGCCCGTGTGGGTCGTCATGCTCTACGTCTTCGGTCTGTACCGTGAGCCGGGGCGCAGCATCGGCGGCGCCACCTCGCTCGAGGCCCTCAGTGGTCTCTCCGCCCTGACGGCGGCCAGCTGGCTGGTCTTCGTCGGCATGATCCTCGTGGACGGGGCCATGGCTCCCGTCTCGGCACTCATCGCCTTCTGGCTCGCGGCCATCGTGATCGTGCCGCTGGGCCGCTGGGTGGCGCGGGCCACGGTGTGGTCACGGCCCGGGTTCGTGGAGCGCACGCTGATCGTCGGCGCCGGGGACGTCGGGCACACGCTGGCCGCCAAGATCGCGAATCACCCCGAGTACCGGCTGGACGTCATCGGCTTCATCGACGACGGCGAACCGATGCCCAATGGCAAGGGCCCCGACGTGCCCGTGCTGGGCACGCTCGGCGACCTCGAGGAGCTCATCGCCCGCGAGGAGCTCGACCGCGTCATCGTCGCCTTCTCGCAGGCCCGCCACCCGGAGTTCCTGCAGCTGGTGCGGCTCTGCGCCGACCACGGCGTCAAGGTCAACATCGTGCCGCGCCTCTTCGAGGTCGTGAGCTCGCAGGCCGGGGTCGACGACATCGAGGGCATCCCGCTGCTCGACGTCGGTCACGTCGAGCTGAGCCGATTCAACATGGCCGTGAAGCGCGCCTTCGACATCGTGGCCGGTGGCGCCGGCATGCTCCTCGCCCTGCCGGTGTTCGCGGTGATCGCTGTGCTCATCAAGCTCGACTCGCCGGGCCCCGTCTTCTTCCGCCAGGAGCGGATGGGGCGTGGGGGGCGCACCTTCCAGATGTACAAGTTCCGCTCCATGGCCGACGGGGCCGACAAGCACCGCCACGACCTCGACGCGCACAACGAGTACTCGGGGCCGATGTTCAAGATGAAGGAAGACCCGCGCATCACGCGGCTGGGCGCCTGGCTGCGGCGCCTGAGCATCGACGAGGCGCCGCAGATCTTCAACGTCGTCAAGGGCGACATGAGCCTCGTCGGCCCCCGCCCGCTGTGGGTCGAAGAGGCCAAGCAGTGCCGCGGCTGGACGCAGAAGCGCCTCGACATCACCCCCGGCATCACCGGCCTCTGGCAGGTGACCGGGCGCAGCGACATCCCCTTTGACGAGATGGTGAAGCTCGACTACCTCTACGTCACTGGCTGGAGCCTGGGCTGGGACGTGAAGCTGCTGCTGCAGACCGTGCCGGCTGTGCTTGGGATGCGCGGGGCGTACTGAGACGGGCTTCGGCGCCTCGTCGCCGTGGTGGTATGGCGGCGACCGAGAATCAGCAAGGACCGTCCTCGCGGATGCCGGAAAGCGTTCCGTTGCTGCCTTGCTGGCACCGGTATGCTTCTTGCGCGGGGAACGGATCCAAGCCGCTACTGGAGACCAGTGGAGTCAGGGAACGCTA
>JAZBOM010000246.1:0-4163 GCA_036351205.1 Thermoleophilia bacterium
CCACGCCCGGCAAGAGGGTGCTGGACCTCGAAGTGCGTTCGGAGGCGGGCGGGCGCCCGAGCCTGGGGCAGGCCGTCGTGCGCACGGTCTTCCGCCTCATCGACGGCCTCGGCTTCTACCTCATCGGCGCCGTCGCCGTGTGGAGCTCCACGGAGCGACAGCGGCTGGGGGACAGGGCGGCCGGGACCATCGTGGTCCGGTCCCGGCCCGACGCGCCCTCGCTCAGGCACGACGGCACGCATCGCCTCGGCCAGGACGACGCCGAGCCCTTCAACGTCGCCGTGCAGTCCGAGATCGGGCGGCCCCCGCCGCGGTGAGCGCCGGCCGGCGGCGGCACGAGACCCACGGGCGCAGCCGTCCACCCCATGGGTGTACAATGTCTGTACATTTCGTGGCTTCCGGGTACACTGTGCCGCGAGAGGCCCGCCGACCGGAGGCAGGATCCCTGATGTCAGCCCAGAGCGCCGCACACACCAACGCGGAGGCCACGACGCCCGGCCCGAGACCGGGCGGCCTCAAGGACCAACGCTTGAACATCCGCGTGAGCCAGGCCGAGAAGGCCGTGGTCGAAGAGGCCGCGAGCCTGACGCACATGGGAGTGAGTCAGTTCATGCTGCAGGCCGCGCTGCAGGCCGCCGAGGAGGTGCTGGCGGAGCAGAGCCGCTTCGTCGTGCCTGCCGACAGATGGCACGACTTCGTCGTCCTGCTCGACCGTCCGGCCCGAGTGGTCCCCGCTCTCGCGGACGCCGCGTCGAAGCCCACTCCCTTCAGACGACGCTAGACCGCCCCGGTTGCGCCTCGAGCCCCTCACCGAGCGCCACGACGTGGAGGGCTTCGACTGCGGGGTCGAGGCGCTGGACCGCTACCTGAAGCGTCAGGCTCTCCGCGATCAGCAGGCCGACAAGGCGCAGACCATGGTGGCTGTGCAGCAGGACCGCGTGGTCGCCTACTTCAGTCTTGCTGCCGCCAGTGTCGAGCCGGATGCCGCGACCCCCCGAGCGGCGAGAGGACAAGGCCCGCAGCCCATACCGGCGATCCTCCTCGCGCGTCTCGCCGTGGATCGGTCAGAGCAGCAGCGAGGCCTCGGCCGCGCGATGCTGTTGGAGGCGCTGGCCCGCAGCGCACAGGCAGCCGACGCCATCGGGGCCAGGCTCGTCCTCGTGCAGGCGAAGGACGAGAGCGTCCGCGGCTTCTACGAGCACTTCGGCTTCGAGGCCTCGCCGACCGGCGACCTGCAGCTGATGCTCCTGATGAAGGACATCCGCAAGAGCCTGGGCCTCGCCTGAGCCGCCGCGGCGTCGAAGCGAGGCGCCGTCGACCGCACGAAAAGCAGAAGCCGCCGTGAGGCGGCTTCGCGCCCCGCACCGAAGCACGGGGTCAGTGGGTCCATTATGCGCCGCTGAGGCGGCCGGTCAAGTGCTCACGGGCAATGTCAACCACACGCGCGATGACTTCTCGGCGTCATGCACAGCCTGAGAGAATGTGCACAGCGTCAGCCTTTCACAGCGGCGACAGGGGGCTCCGATGACGACCGAGCGATTCAGCGGCCATGCGCCCGCCCCGGGCGCCTTCTCGCGCCTCACCACGAGCCAGTGCGAGCAGCTCCACGAGGCGACCCTGCGCGTGCTGGCCCGCACTGGGCTGGTCATGGAGGACCCCGAGGCGCAGCAGCTCATGCGCCGGGCGGGCGCCGAGGTCGACGGCGCCCGCGTCCGCCTCGGCGGGAGCATCGGCGCCCGGCTCGTCGAGTGGGCCCTCTCGGTCGTGCCCAAGTCCGTCACCCTGTACGACCGGGAGGGCCTCCCCGCCATGAAGCTCGAGGGCCGCAACACCTACTTCGGCCCGGGCTCGGACTGCATCTACTGCTGGGACCACCGCACGGCGTCGCGGCGGCGCGCGGTGCTGCAGGACGTGGTCGACACCGCGCGCCTCGTCGACGCCCTCCCCAACTACGACTTCACGATGTCGCTCTTCACCCCGAGCGACGTCACCCCGCAGGTCATGGACCGCCACCAGATGGAGGCCATGCTCGGCAACTGCGCCAAGCCCATCGTCTACGTGACGATGAACGACCCACAGGCGCACCTCGACGTGACGCGGATGGCCGAGGCCGTCGCCGGCGGAGCCGGCGCGCTCGAGGCCAAGCCCTTCCTCGCCTGCTACAAGAACACCCTCCTCCCCCTCCACCACAACGCGGAGGCCCTGCGCACCCTGATCGACCTCTCGCGCCGCGGCCTGCCCTGCATCTACAGCCCCGTCTCCACCGCCGGCACGATGACGCCGATGACCGTCCTCGGCTCGCTCGTCGTCGTGCACGCCGGGGTGCTCGCCGGCCTCGTGCTCTCGCAGCTCGTCCGCGAGGGCGCCCCCTTCATCGCCATCGGCTGGGCCGGCGAGTCCCACCACATGCGCCACATGCGCGACATGTTCGCGCAGCCCGACCACCGCGCGATCTACGCCTCGCTGCTGCACTGGTACGGCCTGCCCATGTGGACGCTGGGCGGCATCACCGAGGCCAAGCTCCCCGACCAGCAGGCCGCCGCCGAGGCCGCGCTCACGATCATGGCCGACGCCGTCGCCGGCGGGCACATGATCCACGACATCGGCTTCATGGAGTCGAGCTTCACCGGCTCGCTCACCCAGCTCGCCCTCTGCGACGACGTCATCGGCTGGGTCAAGAGCTTCCTCGCCCCCGTCGAGATCACGGAGGAGGAGCTCGCCCTCGACGTCATCGACGAGGTCGGCCCCAGCGGCACCTACCTCGCCCACCCGCATACCCGCCGGCACGCGCGCGAGCGCTGGGAGCCGCGCGTCTTCGACCGCGCGTCGTGGGGCGCCTGGGAGAAGGCCGGCGGCAAGACGGAAGGCAACGCGGAAGGCAGGGACGCGACGGCGCGCGCCGCCGAGGTCGTCGACGAGATCCTCGCCGCGCCCGTCGCCAACCCCCTGCCGGCCGACGTCGCCGCCGCCGTGCACGCCGTGGTCGAGGAGGCGGAGCGGCGGGTGGCCTCGGGCGGCTGAGGCAGCCCGCGCTCCCCTCCCACCGGCGACCGGATTCGAGGCGGTCGCGCCGCCCGTGGACTACTCGGCGAGGAAGTCGGCGAGCGGGGTACCCCCGCTCCCGACCAGTCTGACGCGATGCGGGTTGTGGTGCCTGATGAAAGCATCGAGGCCACGACGCTCGGCCTCGCGTTCGCGGCCGCTCTTCACCTCGATGGATCGTTCAAACATGTTCATATGCAGGTAGTTCACAATCTACTCAACGCTCTGAGCAAATCTACTCAGTCAGCGCGGAACCGTCACGAGCCGTCGGGCATCGTCAACTGACCTGACGGCGATGCCGGCCGCACTCGCAGACGGCGAGGTGCACAACGCGCGTTGCGGCGGTGGCGACGAGTGGGCCGTGAGCCGCGGGTTTGCCGCGCTACTCTCCCCGCACGTCCGTGATGCCGTACCGCAGGTACGCCATCCCGCCGCCGAAGCGACGTTCGTCGAGCAGCTCGAGGTCGAGCCGGACGCCGTGCGGCAGGGCCGCCCTGCCGCCGCCGGTCACGGCGGGCGCGATGTACAGCCGGAGCTCGTCGACCAGCCCCGCGGCGATCGCCTGGCCGGCGAGCTCAGGGCCGGCGACCAGGATGTCGCGCTCTGACCGGTCCTTGAGCCGCCGCACCGCCTCGGGGTCGAACTCCCGCTCGATCCGCGTCTTCGCGCTCGCCGCCTGCTCGAGCGTCCGCGAGTAGACGACCTTGTCAGCTGCCCGCCAGATGGTGGCGAAGTCCAGGACGTAGTCCGGCTCGCCCGCGAGCGCGGTCGCGTCCTCCCAATACAGCATCAGCTCGTAGATCCGGCGCCCGTAGAGGTACGTGCCGACGGAGCGCGCCTCGTCGTTGACGAAGCGGTGCACCTCCTCGTCGGGCACCGCCCAGTCGAAGCTGCCCTGCGCGTCCGCCACGTACCCGTCGAGCGAGGTGATCATGGAGTAGATGAGCTTGGCCATGGTGCTCTGAGTATTGGCCGAACTGCGCCGCCGCATGCCTGCCGGCCGATGTCGGCGAAACGCTCGGGCCCGGGGAGAGAGCGTCTCCGCCGTGCTAGGCTGGCCACGATGCCGACTGTCCCCACTCGCCCGACCCATGACGACCGCCCCCCACCTCCCCGAGCCA
>JAZBOM010000247.1:0-3056 GCA_036351205.1 Thermoleophilia bacterium
ACGCTCGGCGGTCACAGATCCGGGGCGCCGTCGCTCGACGCCGGCGAGGAGACGCTTCACCGGCCCCCCTCCCGGCGCCGCCGACCCTTCAGTGCCGCATGATCGCGACGCGCAGCCGCTCCTCGGGGCTGATCAGGTGGTCGTGGTCGTCGGTCCCCTGGTCCAGCTGGACCCACTCGATCGTGCCGGTGAACCCGCTGCCCCGGACCGTGTAGTCCTCGGCGACGGGCGTGCCGCTCTCGTAGCCGATGTCCAGCGTCTCGTCCACCGAGAACGTCAGCGGCTGCGTGAGGTCGACACGCCCCTCGCCGACCTTGTCGCCGTCGACGTAGAGGGTGACGTCGCCGCCCTTGCCGAGCCCTCCGCCCTCGTACGCGAACTCCATGCGCACCTGGTGTCTCCCCGGCGGCAGCACCGAGCCCGCCTCCACGTACCAGCGCCGCAGGCCGAGAACGTTGTGACAGCTCTTGAGACGGCCGTCCTTGACATACAGTGACCAGCCGCCGAAGGCCCCGCCCTGGGCGACGATCACGCCCTCGGCGGCGCCCTCGGGGAGCACGACCTCGGCCGTCGCCGAGTACGACTTGTTCTTCAGATTGACCACCGTGTTCTCGGTCAGGTGCCCCATGCCGCTGAAGAGCACCTGCGACGTGCCCTTGATCAAGGTGGGGCGGCCGGCGATGTCGCTGTCGAGGAGCGCGCCCCTCCGGTCGTCGAGCGGCAGCACGTTGTACTTGACCGCCTCGATCAGGAAGAGCCGCTGCAGCTCGTGCAGCTTCTCCGGCATCTCGGCTGCCAGGTCGCGGGCCTGCGTCCAGTCGTCGGGCGCGTACAGCTCCCAGACGTCGTCGTCGAAGGCCGGCATCTCGCACGGCCCCCAGGGGATGCTGTGCCGGGTGACCGCGGTCCACCCCTTGTGGTAGATGCCACGGTTGGCCATCAGCTCGAAGTACTGTGTCTCGTGGGTGTCGGGCGCGGCCGCGTCCTCGAACGAGTACGACATGGTGACGCCCTCGTAGGGCTTCTGCTGCACGCCGTTGACCATGACCGGCTCGGGCAGTCCGGCGGCCTCCAGCACCGTTGGGGCGACGTCGATCACGTGGTGGAACTGGGGGCGCACCTCGCCCCTCGCCCGGATGCCGCGGGGCCAGTGCACGACCGTCCCGTTGCGCGTGCCGCCCCAGTGCGAGGCGATCTGCTTCGTCCACTGGTACGGCGCGTTCATCGCGTGCGCCCAGCCCACCGCGTACAGGTTGTAGGCGGCGGGGGTGCCGAAGTCGTCGAGGTGGGCGAGCTCGTACTCGGGGGTCATGAGCGCCACGACCTCCGGCGAGATCGCGTTCAGCGTCACGTACTCGTTCAGGGTGCCCTCGGGGCCTCCCTCACCGCTGGCGCCGTTGTCGCCGAGGATGTAGTAGACCAGCGTGTCGTCGAGGACCTCGAGGTCCGCGAGCGTGTCGATCAGCCGCCCGACGTGGTGGTCGGTGTGCTCGAGGAAGCCCGCGTAGACCTCCATCTGCCGCGCCAGCACCGGCTTGATCGCGTCCGGCATCTCGTCCCACGCGGGGATCTCCGCCGGACGCCTCGTGAGCTCCGCTTCGGGCGGGACGATGCCGAGCCGCTTCTGGCGCGCGAGCGACTCCTCGCGCAGCGCGTCCCAGCCCTGGTCGAAGGCGCCCCTGTACTTGTCGGACCACTCCTTCGGCACGTGGTGCGGGGCGTGCGTCGCACCAGGCGCGAAGTAGACGAAGAAGGGCTTGTCGGGCATGAGGGCCTTCTGCTGGCGCACCCAGCCGATGGCCCGGTCGGTGAGGTCCTCGGTGAGGTGGTAGCCCTCTTCCGGGGCCCTGTCCGGCTCCACGTGCCTCGTGCCGTCGACGAGGCCGGGGCAGTACTGGTTGGTCTCGGCGCCGACGAAGCCGAAGAAGTGCTCGAAGCCGCTGCCGGTCGGCCAGTGGCCGAACGGCCCCATCGGGCTCGTCTCCCAGACCGGCACTTCGTGGCACTTGCCGAACTGCGCCGTGGCGTAGCCGTTGAGCTTGAGCGTCTCGGCCAGCGGTGCGCAGGTGTTGGGGCGTATCGACGTGTAGCCGGGGGCGCCGCTGGCGAGCTCGGTGATGTCGCCCATCCCGACCGTGTGGTGGTTGCGGCCGGTGAGGAGCGCCTGCCGCGTCGGCGCGCACATCGCCGTGCTGTGGAAGCGGCTGTAGGTGAGGCCCTCGGCGGCCAGCCGCTCGGCGGTCGGCGTGTGGATGGGACCGCCGAAGGCGGACGACGCGCCGAAGCCGACGTCGTCGAGGAGGACGATCAGCACGTTCGGCGCGCCGGCCGGCGGGCGCAGCGGCTCGATCGGCTTGTGCGCCGTCTCGGGGTCCTTGGCGTCGTACGTCGTCAGCCCCACAGGGGGCGTGTCGGGGATGGGAAGGATCTCCCTCTGGATCCGGTCGCGCGCAGCCATCTTGTGCCCCTCCTGGTCGGCCCTGCTCCGTGAGCCCGTCCGCCGACCGTTCGCTCGGCCCGCGTGACGGCAAAAGTAAACGCCTGACTACATTACGCCGCCGCGTGGTAGAATGCCAGAGGTCCGGGCCGTTCGGCCCATGTCGCCACAGGAGTCCTATGACCGCTCCCGTCACTCGACCCAGACGCCCGCGGCGCTCGCGCGAAGAGGTCAGCCAAGCCCTCATCGACGCCGCGGCGGCGCTCTTCGCCGAGCGTCCCTCCGGGCACCTCACCGTGCGCGACATCGCCGCCAGGGCCGACGTGAACCCGGCCCTCATCCACCGCTACTTCGGCACGAAGCAGAACCTCTTGCGCGCCGCGTTCGCGACGGCGCAGCAACGCATCGCGACGATCGTCGCCGAGATGCCCGATGTGATCGACGGGGCGGCCCTCGTCTTCCACACCTCGGTCACGGAGAAGGAGTTCGTGGCCTGCCTCGCCCGAGCCAGACTCGACGGCGTCCTCGACGACCTGGCTCCAGAGAGCCCCGCCATCGCCGGCCTCGTGCGGCGTTTCGCCGACGAGCGCGAGCGGCGCGGGTCCGCAGGCCGGAACGA